>VBEI01000057.1 GCA_005882715.1 Chloroflexota bacterium
CGCGGCCTCCGCGAGGATGCGCTCGTCCTCGAGGGCGATGAGGGCGAAGGCGCGGCCGCCGGTACGCCCAGACGGGCTCGCCGGGGCGCGCGCCGTGGGGGAGGGCTCTGGGTCGGGGCGCTCGGCGTCGCGGACCCAGCCGCGGATGAGGTCTGGGGAGGTGACGTCGTCCTTGAGGAAGAAGCGCTCGGCCTCCGGGATGGCCTGGAAGAAGGCGAGGAGGGCGTCTTCGTCGCCGGCGGCGAGACGGCGGACGAGAACCTCGGCGCCGTCGCGGAGGGCGACGGTCTTTGGGTAGGCGGCGTCAGGCCAGGGCATGGAATGAGAGTACAGGAGAAAGGAGAAAGGAGAAAGGAGCCGGAAAAGGTGAGGTGTTAGGTGGTAGGTGTTAGTCGAGGCGCTCGCGGGTGCGGGAGTCTTCGTCTTGCTTAAGGGCATGAAAGACGGCGGCGACTTCGTAGACGAAGTTGGGGCCGTCTTCCTCTGACGCCTTGACGAGGGCGATCGCGATCAGCAGGATTTGCTCGTCGGTAAGGCGTTTTCGTGTGGAATGTCGAGCGATCGTGTCGGGTGCATCCATCGATTGTTAATCCGTAAAGTGTCAAGTATTAGAGTAACGAAGGTGGGTTAATAAGCCGTAGGAAGACGGACAGAAATTGGTTGGAAAGTGCGATTGAGCGCCGTTTATGTGCGGTGTGGCGCTAGCATCACAAAGGAACGTTCGTTACGCTAGTCATAACATGCACGCGCTTGTCATCGCGGGAGGCGAGGGGCAGAGGCTGCGGCCGCTAACGGACGACCGTCCGAAGGGGATGGTGCCGGTGGCCGGGAAGCCGATCCTGCAGCACCAGCTCGAGTGGCTGCGGAGCAACGGGCTCCGGCACGCGGTGATCGCCTGCGGCTACCGCTACGACGTGATCGAGGAGTACTTCGAGGACGGCTCGCGCTTCGGGATCTCCGTGGGCTATTCGATCGAGCAGACGCCGCTGGGTCGCGGGGGCGCGCTGAAGCAGGCGTTCGCGCAGGTGCCGAGAGACGTTCCGTACGTGATCGCGACGAACGGGGACAACATTCAGACACAGCCACTGGCGCCGATGCTGCGACAGCACCTGCGAACGGGCGCCGTGGCGACGCTGCTTCTGACGCAGCTGCGCAGCCCGTACGGCATCGCGCAGCAGCGGGGGAAGCACATCACGGGGTTCGTCGAGAAGCCGTTGCTGTCGCACTGGCTTAACGCGGGGGTATACGTGCTCAACCGCGAGTTCCTGGAGGCGTGCCCGGACGTGGGCGACCATGAGGACCATCTGTTCCCAACACTGGCGGCAGAGGGCAAGCTATACGGGTTTAGGTCGCGGGCATACTGGAAGGCGATCGACACGGTGAAGGACCTGAAGGAGGCGGAGACGGAGCTGTCGCTCCTGGCGGGGAAGTGAGCTGCCAGCTGCCAGCTGTCAGCTATCAGTTGTCAGCTTTCAGCCTTGGCGGGCTGAGGTTGACGGTCAGAGAGCGAGTCCCCCGATGAATCGGCGGTCTTTCTGCTTCTGTTTTCGGCGAAGAAGTGACATCCGGGCATTGATTTCGGGAAGACAAGCCGCCTACGCACATGGTCGAGCGGAGAGGCCATCACTTGGAGAGTGAACCGGTCGAGGACCGGCCCCACCTGATAAGTGAGGGGTTCGCCGCGAGGCGGATGGGGCGCAAGTCCCCCGCTCTCCGCTCTTTATATTGACAATCGGCAACATCGGAGAGAGACTAGAGTTGCTTATCAGGTGGGGCCGCCTCGGCGGTTCAGCAGGCAAGTCCCTCGATGGATCGGGGGGCTTTTCTGCTTCGGGATTCGGGGAAGATGGCGTCGGCTCCGTTGATTTGGTCACGACTGGGGCGCTTGACCTCACGTTGAAACGGAGTCGGCAGCGTAGGGGCTGTTCCGTTCGGCCGCCGACCGGTAGACTATACGACTAGCGCCAGAAACCGGCGTACCAGGCGTTATCGGACCCGCCGCGCGGATACGCGGATACATGAATCAAGCACCGCAGCCAAGGCTGGGGGGCACGCGGCGGGGAGACCCACAAGCGCCTACGCCGACGACCGTGTAAGGAACCAACGAATGAGCCGCGCAAAAACCTATAGCCTCAGCGCCAGAGACATCCAAAAGTCCTGGCACGTCATCGACGCCGACGGCCAGACCCTTGGCCGTCTCTCGACACGCGTGGCGTCGTTACTGATGGGCAAGCATAAGCCGACCTACTCCCCCCACCTCGACATGGGAGACTTCGTAATCGTCGTCAACGCGCAGAAGGTCCGCGTCACCGGCAAGAAGCTCGACGATAAGATCTACTACCGCCACACCGGCTATATGGGCGGGCTCAAGGAGACCCCCCTCGGCGATATGCTCCAGCGCCAGCCCCGCCGCGTCATCGAGCTGTCCGTCCGAGGCATGCTCCCCCGCAACCGCCTCGCCCGCCACCTCCTGCGCCATCTTAAGGTCTACGCCGGTCCCGACCATCCCCACGAGGCGCAGGTGAACGCTCGCCCAGGACCCGTCTCCCGTCGCACAAAGCCTCGTCCGCGACCGCAAGCCAGCGCTGAAGCCGCCGCCCCGCAACCTTCCGCCACCAAGCCTCGTGCGCGCGCCGGCCGAGCGGCGGCGGCCAAGGCGGCCCCTGCCCGTAAGCCGCGCCGTTCCGGAGGAACAAAGGCATGACACAAGAGCAATCAGCAACAACCCTGCCCAGCGGCCAGTACCACTACGGCACGGGCCGCCGCAAGACCACGGTAGCGCGCGTCCGCCTGTACTCAGGGTCGGGCAACTACCACATCAACGAGCGGCCGTACCTGGAGATGTTCACGCGGCCATTGCACCAGAACAAGCTGCGCTTGCCGTTCGACGCCGCCGAGCTGGCGGGCAACTTCGACGTCCACGCCAAGGTTGCCGGAGGTGGCGTCAGCGCTTGGGCCGACGCGATCGCCCACGGCATCGCCCGCGCGCTCGTCTCCTACGACGAGAAGCTGCGCCCGGCTATGCGCAAGGCCGGCCTGCTGACGCGGGATTCCCGCATCAAGGAGCGCAAGAAGCCCGGGCTCAAGCGCGCCCGCAAGGCCCCTCAGTACACGAAGCGCTAATCGTACCCGGTGACCCAACGGGCGCCGAATCTCCGCGGAGCTCTCCTCCGTGGCAGCTACTGGCTACGAGTTGCTTCGCTCGCGAAGGCGATGCCCTCCAGCCCCGGCGTCTCCACGCCCCGCTGGCTGAGAATGCTGACGATGTGGGCGCGGTGCTCCGTAGCGTGGTTGATCGCCTGGATCAATAGCACCGACGCCGGAATCTCGTAAGGCACCCCGCGATAGGTGCCTCGAAGCACCTCGGCTGGTTGCGTACGCTCGGCGATTTCGATTAGCGCCTCGCCGCTCGCCGTAGCGCTCGTTCGAATCGCGTCGAACCCCGCGAACGGCAGGTCTTCCGGCCGCGTTTCCGGCGGCCTCTCGGTAAACTCGCCCACATAGCGCGCCTCGGACGCGAACAGGTGCACCAGTGTATCTCGAACCGCGCCGTAGGTGCCGGGCGCTGTCGCCGCCAGGTCGTCCTCACTCAAACTGGCACAGCCATCGAGCAGCGCAGGTTCGCCCGGAGGTTGTGCCGGAAGAGTTCGGCCGCGGTGCTCGCCATCTTTGCCTAGGACGCCGCCGGTGGCGGCCCGAAGAAGCCGACGATGCTCTGGAGCCGCCCGTCCTCCGACAACCTCCCGATGTCGATTCCCTCCATCCCGGTGGAGCCGTCCGGTGACGTCATCTTCCAGGCGAATCGTAGCCGTCCATGATGCTCGTCGATGCCGCTGGTGGGAAGTATGCCCGCTCCTGGCATCTGCTTGTGGAACTGCGAGATCAGCGCCACCAAAGCTTCTCTTCCGGCAGCATCGGACATCGGGTCCGTATATCGGCCGTCATCCGCCCAGGCCTTCTCGAGCAGCTGTCGCCGCTTGCCTTCGTCCTTCTCGTTCCAGGCGGCCATGTATGCGTGGACGATTTCGTTCGTGTTTGCCATGCGACTCTCCTTCTGTCCCTGCGGTGGCGACATGTTACCACCATACATATACTACGGAGCGCTATGCCCGAATCCGAGGGGCCGCAGCTCCTCAGCGGCAAAGTCGCGATCGTTACCGGCGCCGGACGCTACCGCGGTATCGGCCGCCACATCGCCCTGGCGCTCGCGCGCAACGGGGCCGACGTCGTCATCACCGGCTCCGGACGTCCGCAAGAGTCCTTTCCGCCGGACGAGCGCCAGATCGGCTGGCGCGACATCGATTCGGTCGCTGAGGAGGTCGTTCGTCTAGGCCACCGTGCTCTCCCCCTCGTCGTCGACATCACCAAGCCGGACGACTGCGACCGCCTCGTAAACGAAGCCAGACGCGAGTTCGGGCGAATAGACTTCCTCGTCAACAACGCCGCCGCAGGCCGCGGGCGCGACCGCGTCCCGCTCCTCGATCTCGAAGAGAGCGAGTGGCGCCGCGTGCTCGACGTCAACCTCAACGGGACATTCCTTGTGACCAAAGCCGTCGGCCGCGCCCTCGTCGAGCAGGGCGAGGGCGGCCGCATCGTCAACATCGGCTCTATCGCCGGCCGCCAGGGCTTGCCCAGCTTCGGCGCCTATGCCGTTACGAAGGCCGGCCTCGTCCTCTTCACGCAAGTCCTCGCCGCCGAGCTTGCGGCCCACAAGATCAACGTAAACTGCGTCTGCCCCGGTCTTACGAACACGTATCGCATGGAGGACGTAACCCGCCCAGGGCCGATCCGAGACGCCGTCATGGCCACAATTCCGCTCCGTCGCGCGGGTGAGCCAGGCGAGGTGGGCGAGCTGGTAGCGTTCCTCTGCGGCCCGGATGCCTCGTACATCCACGGCCAGACGATCAATATCGACGGTGGGCGGCTGATGATCTGAGCGTCCCCGGGATTTCATCGCGGACGGAATGAATGATCTCGTGCTGAGCGCCGCCACTGCGTGGGAGATCGCCATAAAGCACGCCAACGGACAGCTTGAGCTGCCGGATCACCCCGAGGCTTACGTCGCATTGCGAATGGGCCTCGACGATCTCGACCCTTTGCCCATCGAGCTCAGCCACGCCCTTCGCGCCGGCACGCTGCCACCTATTCACCGAGATCCGTTCGACCGGCTACTCGTGGCGCAGAGCCAGCTAGAGGAGCTTCCTATCCTCACCCCGGACCCGAATATCGCGCGCTACCGAGTATCCGTTATATGGTAGCCCACCCGGGGGCGGGGCGGAGGCGTGCTTGGTGTGCTCCGGTCGAACGGCTGCCCTGAGAGCCGGACGACAGCTATCTTAGAAGGCCTCTAGCCCCAGGCCGCGCGCACCGCAGCCGCAGTCGCTTCGTCCGCCGGGAAGAGCGCCTCGATCGTCAACTCCGCCATCGTGATATCCAGCGCCGTACCGAACGTGGTCAGAGTGCTGAAGAAGCGCAGCTCGAGGTCTTCGCCGGCGAGAAATACGAGGGGCACGAAGACGGCCGACATCGGGTCGTGGGAGTCAGCCTCGCAGACCCCCGGATAGCCACGAAACTCCTTCTCGAGTTCGAATAGCGCGTGATCGCCCGTCAACACGGCCTGACGGTGGAGTTGCTCCATCAAGTGCGCGCTGTACTCCGCGAAGTTGACGATTCGGGGCGCCAGCCCGCCCGGGTGAAGCGTCACCCGCAGTGTGTTGATCGGTGGATCGAGTAGTTCAGGCGTTACGCCGCCGCTGAGGAGTGCCTGCGCCGGCCGGTTCGCGGAGATCAGGTCCCAGCGACGATCGGTGACCACGGCCGGAAAAGGCTCGTGGCCGCCGAGCAGCCTGTCGAGCGCCTGCCGCACGGGCGCCATCTCTTGTGTATCGAGCGGCGTCTCGCGGTAGACCGGCGCGTATCCCGCGGCCAGCAGCATGACGTTCCGCTCTCGTAGCGGCACTTCCAACTGCTCGGCGAGATCGATCACCAGCTCGCGACTCGGCTGCGAACGCCCGGTCTCGACGAAGCTCAAATGGCGGGCCGAAACCTGCGCCTCAAGCGCGAGGTCGAGCTGGCTGAGACGGCGCCGTTGCCTCCAGTCGCGGAGCAGATCGCCCACCGTCGCCGTACGCGATGCAATGCTCATGCGCTGATTCTACCGCCGTCACCGCGCTTAGTCGCTTAACTCCGAGGTAATTGAGACTTTTCCCGCTCCGCCCGAAGCTTGATGGAAAAGCAACGTTTATTCGAAAGGAGAACAACATGCTGCAACAGTCCACCGTTGTAGAGGAGCAGGCCCGAAGCCCGATGGTCGAAGGTTTCGCCCGCTTCTGGGCGAACCCCAACCCGGCGGTGCTCCCGCCGTTGCTCGCGGAGGATGTCGTCGGCCACTTTTCCGGCGACCCGGAGCCCGTGCGCGGACGAGACGCTTACGTCGCCCGCATCGCGCAGTTCCTCCAACTACTCCCCGACCTCCGCCTTGAAGTCGCCGAATACGCCACGAACGGCGAGTTCCACTTCATCCGCTGGATCGGGCGCGCGACCGGAGCAAAGGGTCCGGTAGAATTATCAGGCATCGATCGGATTCGTGTGCAAGACGGGCTGTTCACGGAGAACTTCGTCGTCTTCGACACCGCGCGCTTCGCCGCCCTCATCGGCGGCTAAGACCGCAGGCTCCTAACGCAATCCAAAGCACAGAGAAGGAGGATTCTCATGGCAGAAGTAATGACCCAGGACCTGACGGCCACGGTCGACGCCTACTTCGCGATGTGGAACGAAGAGGACACCACGAAGCGTGCCCAGCACATCGAGGAGGCATGGGCGGACAACGGCCGCTACGTAGATCCGGCCCGCGATGCCGAGGGCCACGCCGCGCTCAACGACACGGTGTCCGCCGCGCGCCCGCACTTCCCCGGGCACACAGTCCGCCGCACCAGCGCCATCGACTCGCATCACGACCAGCTCCGCTTCGCCTGGCAGGTCGTGGGCCCCGACGGTAGCGTTCCGGTCGCTGGGATCGACGTCGGCGTCTTGGCGCCCGACGGCCGCCTTCAGCGGATCACCGGCTTCTTCGGCGAGCTCGCTCAGGAGGGCGCCGCCTAGCTCGAGGCCCGCGCTATCATTGCTGGGTGCCCATCAGCGCCCGCGCTAATCCCGGCAATCGCGAATATCGCTGCTCCTCCGGCCGGATTCGCCTAGCGGTCCAGACGGAGGAGCAGTGGCATTCGCTGGCCGTTTGCCTCGGCCGCCCGGAGTTAGCCTACGCAGGCGCGTGGGAGGCCGTGGGCAAGTCACATCCAGACGGAGAGGTCGCGCTGGTCCTTCAGGAGATCTTCGCCGAAGACCCGGCCGAACTATGGGCGAAGCGACTGAAGGCGCACGGCGTGCCATCCGAGTCGTCTTCCCGAAACCCAGCGTAAGGGCGCACCACGCGTGCGATCGGTCGGACTGGCTTCTGGGGACGTACTCGCTTTACCAACTAGGCTCTCGGGCTAGCGTTTGTGCTGCATCCCTACGCATTCCGTCGCCAGGCGGCCGACGGGACTCGGTGCCGTCGGTCGGCGCTTGGAGAGATTCGTGTCGAGCGGTTCTAATCCACGAGGCAGTCTCCGTGCTCGGAATAATTGAGCGCGGTCTTGCCGATGGTGGCGAACGACGACGATTCTCCGCCGGTAAATTCTAAACTGCCGGCGGAGACCGTGCCGGAAGCCACGGCGTTATACCTGCTTTGAAGGGAGAGGCTTGAGTTGATGTGGCAGTGTTCTCCCACGCCTACGAAGTGCTCGACACTATGCACCCGAGAATACGGGGGCAAGCCGGCCCACGAAAGGTCGATAACGAGTGTGGTCAGAGAGCACCCAGCCGGAAGCGGATCAGGGTCGGGGAAGGGAATCCTAAACGCGCACTCGATCGCGGGAGCGCTGGTTAGAAGCTTGGCGCGCTCGACCGTCCCGTAGAGGTGAAGTTGGCCTTTTGGCATCTCGGCGTTGATGGCCCTGATCTGATGGACTATGGCGCCACTGCTGTCGAACTCGATGTATGACGCGAACAGCAGCGATATGTCGCTCGAGCGCGCCGCGGGCATGGCGTCGACGACGACACGCTTGAGGCTACCGTCTGGCTGCGGAAATTCCCAGCTGGCGAAGGCGTCGTGGTAGGCCTCGCTGATCGAGTAGGGCTGGTCGGCAGACGCGGGCGCTGCGAAGAGGACCGGCACCCCAAAGGCAGCAACCAGAAGCAGGGAAACGAGCCGGAACCGTCCGGTCATGTACGAACGCATGATCCCCTCCCCGCGGGGTCGGTATGATAACAGGTCAACGAATTAACCCTAGTTTAACATTCCAGGATTCGCGTATCCACACGAGAACTCAAGTGGTCACGGCCCGGCGGTCGACCCGTCCTGTACAATACGCCTGCACCGATTAAGCAAACCGAGACAGAACCATGGACTACGAACTCTCCGACGCTCATAAGCTCATCCGGGACACTGCCCGGCGCATCGCCAGGGAGAAGGTCGCCCCGCGCGCCGCTGAACTCGACGAGAGCGGCGAATACCCGCACGACATCTTCGGCGTATTCGCTGAGGCCGGCCTCCTCGGGCTGACCATCCCGGAGCAGTACGGCGGCTCTGGTGCCGGCTTCCTCGCGCTCGCGCTTGCCGTCGAGGAGACCGCCAAGCACGATAACGCTTGCTCGCTGATCCTGCTCCTTTCGGCGCTTTCGACGCAGCCCATCAACCTCGGCGGCTCGGACGACCAGAAGCGAGAGTGGCTCTCGAAATCCGCCGTCGGCGCCATCAAGGGCGCCTTCTGCCTTACCGAACCCAATACAGGCTCCGACGCCGCCAACCTCGAGTCGCGCGCTCGCCACGACGGCGCCGACTACGTCATCGACGGCGAGAAGGTGTACATCTCCGGCGGTTCGGTCGCCGATTACGTCTGCTTCTTCGCCAAGACGACGGAGGATGGGACGAGCGCCATCTCCGGCTTCATCGTGCCGACCGACTCGCCCGGCTACTCCGTCCCCCGCTGCGACCGCAAGATGGGCGTGATGGGCGTCCCGACCGCGAACATCGTTCTTCAAGACTGCCGAGTCTCAGCCGCCAACCGCATCGGCGACGAGGGGCGCGGCTTTCGCACCGCGATGCTCACGCTGAACACTTGTCGCCCGGTTGTCGGCGCAAGGGGCCTCGGCCTCGCCGAGGGGTGCATCGCCTACGCACTGGAGTACGCCCGTCAGCGCAAGACATTCGGCGTGCCGCTCGTGGACCACCAGGCGATCCAGTTCATGCTCGCCGACGCCGCCATTGAGATCGAGGCTTCCCGCCACCTCGTCTATCACGCAGCCACGCTGGTGGACCAGGGGAAATACGACCGGCAGCACGCCCCCTACCTCTCGATGGCCAAGACCATGGCCACGGAGATGGCGAACCGCGTCGCCTCGGACGCCATCCAGATCCTGGGCGCGCAGGGATACATGAAGGACCATCCGCTGGAGCGCCATTACCGCGACGCCCGCCAGCTGATGATTGTGGAAGGAACGTCGCAAATCCAGCGGCTCGTCATCGCCCGGGCCATGATCCAAGGCGAGATCAACTACTGGTGATGCTTGACGAATGCATAAACTTAAGGCATACTGCCAAGGCACGGGTCGACTATGCGAACGACACTAGATATTGACGAGGCAATTCTCGAACAAGCGATGGAATACGCCGATGGCATGAGTAAGAAGGCGCTTGTTGAGACCGCTCTGGAAGAATACGTGAACGCTAGGAGGCGTGAATCGCTCGTAGCGGCGATCCAAAAAGGCGATCTCGGAATCGATTTGACCATAGAAGAGTTGCGAAAGATGCGGGGGTGTCCGTAAACGGACGCAGAACAGTACCTTGTCGACACCTCGGCTTGGATCGGATTGCAGAGGGGTACATTACCGGCTTCTTTCGGTAGCCGCTTCGCTTCGCTAGTGGCGGCGCGATCTGTTGCAACGAACGACGTAATTAGGGTCGAAATGCTGGTTGGCTGTCGCACGCCGCAAGAGTACGCAATCAACGACCAACGATTTCGAGGATTGAACCAGCTAGCAATCGCGCGGGATATATGGGACGCCGCTGCAGGATTAGGTTTCGCACTTCGACGTAGAGGCGTGACGACAGCGTTCCCAGACCTCCTAATTGCCGCGTCTGCTCTGCAACATAGCGCGATCGTCGTTCACGCCGATGCTGACTTCGATCTCATCGCCCAGCACTCTGACCTACGCGTCGAAAGCTACGTCGAATCCAGCGTTTAATCCGCCCGTAACACTCCCCTAACTCCCGTGTAACACACCCGCGCGACAATAGGGTTGTGATGGACACATCGACCAGCACCTTACTGCGAGCCCTCCGGTCAGGATCGGTCGTGTTTTGTCCACTCCCTTTGGGCCGCGGGGGCGAGGGCGGCACACCCCCTACCCTCGTCCCCGCTCATCACGATGAGCCAGCCGGCAGGAGGTCCCCATGAGAAAGGCAGCTCTATTGATGGCTACGCCCGGCGTAGCCGTCGGTTACTTTCTGCTTCTCGCCTATATTCTCAATCGTGTGAAGCCGATGCCCATTACCTTCTTACCCGAGATCGCGCGCGATCCGGTATCAACCTGAGGTCGCCTGCCCAGACGCGCCCTCCC
>VBEI01000058.1:0-2318 GCA_005882715.1 Chloroflexota bacterium
CGATCATGGCGTCGTGGGCCTCGAACAGCATCTGCCGCAGGTCCTCCCGCGTCCATCGCTTCCGCTCTTCAACGTTCGCCGCGTTGGCAGTACGCGCGTCGTACCCCTTCCCCATGTCGACGATGAACTCCGGCGTAAGGACACCCGCCAGGATGAGGCCCGCCCACCCCGGAGACATATCGCCGGTCACGTGCGCGACGAGGTCCTTCACCGTCCAGTCGCCGTACGGCACCGGCCGGTCCCAATCGCCCTCCGAAAGTGAGTCGACTAGCCGCAGCAACTCGCGGTGCGCGCGGGTCAGGTCCTCAACGGCGGCTTTAACCATCGGCAGCGCCATATCGGCGCCATGATACTACGGCCGAAGCCCCCAATCCGTCTGATGCCCTAAACATGGACGGCCCGCCTCATGTCATTCCGAGCCCGTGTGGGGGGCCGAGCGGCGGCAGGGGGCGGAGGCGAGGAATCTCCGCAGTGACTAAACCCGACCGACTCTGCGTATGCCCTTTTCTCAACTAGGGCGAGGCGCCGGCAACTGCTGCCGGCGCCTCGCCTCCTCCGTTTGCTCCGATTGTCCTGATAGTTCCGGCAGCCGGCCTATGCCGGAAGGGCGGCGCCTGTTCTAACGAAGTTTTTGCTTTTTACCGCTTATTGCCTCGGGGATAACAGGTTATTTTGTTAGAAAAAGTCACTTCAGCAGGGGGGTGCCTATGGCGCTGCGCGGAGCGCGCGACCGCGCAGGGGAGAGGGGTCAGGCTCTGATCGAGGCGATGTTCGTCATTCCGTTCGTGCTCGTCCTCATCCTTTTGATCCTCGATTTCGGAATCGCACTCGACCGGCGTGAGGTTATGGTCCACGCCGTCCGCGAGGGCGCGCGCGCCGCCGCCAACGGCGACTCCGCCGCTCAGGTAAAGGCGGCAGCCGCCGACCAGTCCGAAGGCAACCTCTCCCCCGGCGATGTCTCAGTGTGCTACATAGATGACAATGCGAACGGCTTCTTGGGTGACGTCAACGACGCTGTTCGCGTGAAGGTCAACCATACCTACAGCATGCTCGCCGGCGGCATCTCGTGGATCGGCGTCAATCCCAACCTCAGCATTAGCCCGACCGCCGAGGCCCCGCTGCTCAACCCGGCGACGGGGGCGACTCCATGTCCCTAGCCCCACGTGTGCGCCACGCCTGCGGGTCGCCAGGACAGACTTTCAGGCAACGCGGGCAAGTCCTGATCCTCTTCGTCATGGGCGCGACGGTCATCTTTGTGATCGGCGCCATCGTGGTCGACATCGGCCTCTGGGTGTCCCAGCGGCGCAGCGCCCAGGCCGCCGCGGACCTCGCCGCCCTGGCCGCCGCCACCGAGCTGCCGGACAGCGGCGCTGCCGCCCTTAAAGGGGAGACATTCGGGAGTCGAAACGGATTCGACGATGTCTTGGTCAGAATACCAAGTCCGCACTTCACGAACGGATCATGTTTAGCGGATGTGGATCCCTGCTCCGTCGAGGTTGAGATCCATGACAAAGGCGGGAGTCTCTTCACCGGCATCTTCGGCATCTTTAGCCCAGACATCGGCGCCACCGCCACCGGGGTACACGGCGCCTCACCCCCCGGCCCCGATGTTGCTCTGTTTGCATCGAAAAGCGACTCCGACTGCGGCGACGGCCCGACTGTGGACATCGAAGCGCAGCACGTCACGGTAACGGGATCCACCCACACGAACGAGATCATCTACATCGATGGCCCTGACGATGATTTCGCCGGGCCTATAACCTACGTGTGCGCCAACGGCTTTACTGAAGGGTCTCAGCAACATTTCGCCTACCAGCCGCCACCGCGCATAATCGACACCCAGGCGGCGCCTCTGAACGTTAACTGGTCCGACGTTCCATGCACAGTTACGGTTCCAAGCGGGACGCACATCGAGAACGATTCGAACCTATGGGACGTCCCCGGCAGTCAACTTAAGTCAAACGTCATCTGCTCGGACGGGGACCTCGCCTTGAGCGGAGATGGCATTTCAGGTCATGCGACGTTCGCCAGCCGTAACGGGACTGTAAACATATCGAGCACCGGAAGCCTAGGCAACCACCTACAGCCTGCTGACAGCCTCTCCGGAACCCCGCTCGCGAACCTCCTCGTCTTTTCCGCCTCAACTTCCAGCTCTGCGGTGGAGATGACCGTTACCGCCGGGAGATACGCCGGCTACATCCATGCGCCCAAATCCCGAGTGGTCTTCAATGGGGGACAGAACGTCGATTTAAACGGCGCAATTATTGCGCTGACAGTCCTGCTCACAGGCAGCAACATCACGATTGAGGCCCTCCCCG
>VBEI01000058.1:2388-18200 GCA_005882715.1 Chloroflexota bacterium
CGCTCGTCACCACCCGCGGCGCTATCGCCGGTACATGATCCGCTTTCCCCTATAACGTTTGCGCCTTTGCTACGTCTTATCTGGCAGGGAGGAGGGACATTCAAATGTGCCGGAATTGCCGGGTTCAGCGGATGGTTGCCAGTGGTATCGCAAAGCTGGCCATCACCGCACTTCTCGAACCCCGTGAACAGACCGCCTTACGAGGCTACCAATCCCAAAACCTGGCTGACGATCACAGGTTAAGAAACGGGAAGGACTCTTAACCGGATGTTCACCCCCCGGGCGGTGGTAACGACTCGCTGCTGGCGTCCTAAGAGTATGGATGGTTGTGAAGCCTCGGAACCGACAGCAGTTTCAAGCCCCACCGCTCCGCTAGTACCGCGAGTTTTGGGACGAGGAAGGAATAACCACATGCAAGTACCCAGAGATCGGGGGCGACGGGAGACGGGACAAGCCCTCATCATGTTCGTCATGGGCATCGTGGCCTTTGTAGGCTTCGTCGCCTTGACAATCGATGTCGGCCTCATCTTCGAGGGCAGACGGGGGGAGCAAAACGCCGCCGACGCCGCAGCGCTGGCCGGCGCGTCCGCGCTCCCCGGCAACGCGGGCACGGCCAAGCAACTGGCTCTCGACTGGGCGCAGAGAAACGGCTACGCCAGCAGTGAGGTAACCGCCACGACTCCCTACCAGGGCGACACTGGCAAGATCGAGGTCGTCATCAACAAACCAGTAGAGGCGATCTTTGGCCGCGTCCTTGGACAAACGTCATACGCTGTTACGGCGCGAGCGGTGGCAACCAGATCGAGCAGCTCGGGAGCGAACGCCGCCTTTCTCGTGCTCAATCCAACGACATGCGGTTCCTTCAACAAAAGCGGTGGCGGCAATCTGATCATCAACAACAACGGCGGCATCATGGACGACTCGTCCTGCAACCCCTCATTGCAACGCAGCGGAGGCGGGTCAGTGACGGCAGCCGTAATTAACTACTACAAGCCCGGCGGCTATGTGGAGGGGGGGTCCGGGCAATTCACCCCCGTACCCACCGCAGTTGACAACCCGATCCCCGACCCGCTTGCGAGCCTGCCTCCGCCCGATTTTAACATCCTGGGCATCTCCATCGACTCAGGAGGCACACCGCTCACGCCCAATCTCAAGTCCATTAGCGCGGGCAATACGACGTTGCACCCAGGTGTGTACTACGGCGGAATCGAGGTCAAGAGTACGGCCAACGTTACATTCCTGCCCGGGACCTACGTGCTGGCCGGGGGTGGGCTGAAGCTGACCGGGAGCGGCACGATAGCTGGCACCGGGGTCATGTTCTACAACACGTACGACCCGCAGTATAACAAGAACGCCGGCGCCTGCAGCTCGATTAACCTTCGCGGTAGCGCCCACTTTAACTTCACCGGTCCGACGAGCGGCACCTACAAAGACATCGTCTTCTGGCAGGACAAGGCTTGCACGGTTGACTTCTCGCTTGAAGGAGGACAGGGTGGCGTCGGTGGAGTGATCTACGTGCCCGGTGGCCGAGTGGACCTGACTGGTGGCGGCAATCTGGGCTCAATCCAGGTCATATCCGATAAAGTCGATATTTCGGGAACCGGCGACACGAGCGTCAACTTTTACCCTTACGTATCGATTCCGCTGAACGGCGGGGCATCGCTTATCGAATAAACCCGACGCCCATCACCTCTCAACTCGCCTATTCCGGCCTCACCTCGTTAACGCGAAGGAACAGAGGAGGCGCGGAGCTTGGCGCCCTCGGTTGGTGCTGAGGATCCTTGCGCCGAGACCGATTGATCTGGCGTTTCCGCAGCGATAGTACCAACAGAGAGGTGATGAAAAATGATGGAAACGCTCTTTAGCGCAGCCGGTCTCAAAGTCGCGGCGGTGGCAACAGCGAGTGTACTTCTCGCGGGCGGGGCCGCAGGCGCCTCGGCTGCGGTCGGTGGGCCGGACGTGACTGCCCCGGTCCATTCCGTTGTCGCCGGCACTATACATGGTCATGGCGGGCAGACGGCGCAAGCGGAGGACGGAGACGGGACTGGCGCAGGCACCGGCCATGAGCACTGCGCTCAAGCGACTCAGCACGCTCTCGAGCGTCTCAATCAGCTGAAGGCCGACGGGCGGCCTGTTGACAGCGCGATCCAGGCCATCGAGAACTGCGGCAAGGGAAACGGCGGCCAAAGTGAGGCTGAAACCAGCGCCGGGACGCAGGAAAATAACAGCGCTCCTGGCGACTTTACCGATCAGGCCAATCCTAACGCCTCCGAGCGATCAGACAATGCCAGCCAGGGTATCCACAACGCCAACGGACGGGCGACCACCGGGATGGCTCACGCCAACGACCATGCAAAAGAGGGCTCCGGCAACGCCCCGTAGGTCAGCTAGAGGCGGCGAACAACTCCGTTTGGAAACGCAGGAAGCCCAGCGTCTGTTAGGGATCGTTGACTAGCCAGCGCTGGGCCTCTGCTTGCCTAGAGCAAGCGTAGTCGCGGGAAATGGCTGGGCCAAAGCGTTCGTGAACGAGGACTTCGACCCGGTTCAAAAGAGTTGGCGGCGGAGGCATCAGCTTACGGAGAATATGGCCGGATTTCGTATCTCCGCCCGAAGGCCGTAGATCTCCCACTCTCTGCCCCTCGCTAACGCAGTGCCACTCGACCCTTCGATTTCGCGCCGGCAACACGCTATTCTGGAACTGTGCCCCGTACGTTACCAACTAAGGCCGGCAGAAGTGCGCACCCGGTGCGCAGAGGTGCTGGCATCATCGATTCGATTGAGCGGTGCCCACACCGCGAAAACGACCAAACAGAAAACGACCAAACAAAATCTGAGGCGCCACGAACAAAATTGGGCCTTAAATGCGATTCTTCTGGAATGCGACCAAAAACCAGGCTCCAAAACACCCGGTTCGACCAAAGCCAGCCGAGACCGGCGATCAGGTAGCTAGCCTGCCGCCTCCACCGCCTTTCGCGCCGCCTCTCCCAGGTCCGACGCGCGGATTAGCGACGAGAGCCCCGCCTCGGCCAGCAGCCGCTCCCCCTCTTCGACGTTCGTCCCCACCAGCCGCGCCACGACCGGCACTGCGATCTCCATCTCGCGGTACGCCTGGATGATCCCCTCCGCGATAATGTCCACCCGCGCCATTCCGCCGAAGATGTTGATAAGGATCGCCCGCACGTTCGGGTCCTCCGTCAGGATGCGGAAGCTGCTCACCACGCGCCCCGTGTCGTTGACCGTGCCGATATCGAGAAAGTTCGCCGGCTCTCCGCCCGCCAGTTTGATCGCGTCCATCGTCGCCATCGCCAGCCCGGCGCCGTTCACCACACACCCAATGTTTCCGGTCAGCCTCACGTAGTTGCCGATGCCCGATTCCTGGGCCCTCACCTCCAGCGGGTCCTCCTCGTCGATGTCCCGCATCTCCACCAGGTCCTTGTGGCGGTACAGCGCGTTGTCATCGAAGTTCAGCTTAGCGTCGGCCGCTAGCAACCGTCCGTCACGAGTGACGACGAGCGGGTTCACTTCGGCCAAGGAGCAGTCGTTCTCCGCAAAGCAGCGGTACAGTCCCGCAATAAGCGATCCTGCCGGCCGCATCATCTCGCCGCCTAGCCCGATCTCCATGGCGAGCTGGCGCCCCTGGAACGGCTGAAAACCAATCGTTGGGTCCACGGATGTCTTGTGAATGCGCTCCGGGGTCTTCGCCGCTACTTCCTCGATCTCGACGCCGCCGTCCGACGACGCCATGACGAGCGGCAGCCCGATGGAGTTGTCGATCACGACCCCCAGGTAAAGCTCACGGTCGACTTGCAGCTGCTCCTCGACGAGTACACGCTTCACGAGTCGGCCCTCGGGCCCCGTCTGGTGTGTCACCAGCCGCATTCCTAGGATCTGGGATGCCACGTCGCGCGCCTGCTCCGGCGAGTCCGCCAGCTTGATACCGCCGCCCTTGCCACGACCCCCCGCGTGGATCTGGGCCTTCACCGCTACGGAGACGCCGAGCTCCTCAGCGATCGCGGCCGCTTCCTCCGCTGACCCCGTTACCCGGCCCCGCGGGACGCGAACGCCATAACGCGCGAGTAATTCCTTCGCCTGGAATTCATGTACCTTCATGAGGCTGCCTGTCGCGACTTCATGTCCCTACGGCATAAAACTTGAACTCTCCGGGCCCGGTTGAACAGACGATGTACTGGGGAGAGGAACCCGAGAGTCCGACTGTACAGGAAACGTCTAAGCTGGTGGGGGGCGGTTCCAGGGCAAAGCGCCCACGTTCACCGCAGTCGGCGATGCCTTCATCTGATTCATAAACGCAGGTCTCCTGGACAATGCCTCGGCCGGTCACGCTTTTCCGGTAGGCATCCTGGTCCGCCGGTGCAACGGCCCGCTCGGCGGCTTGTGTCTCAAACGGGCTCGCACTTGGTTGAGAGTTCGTCTGCCCCTTATTGTCATCGCTGCACGCAAGAGTGAGGACCGCCAGCAGGGACGAAACTGTCACAAGTATGAAGAAACGGGCCATGGCGCGCTTAGTGTAGGCGCACAAAATAGCGGCGGACAATACGTCGCCCGGTGCACGTGGATTGAGATGCGGGCTGTCGCGCACTCAGCGGACGTCGTAGTAGACGGTGCTTTGAGGGCTGGCGACTTCACAGCGAGCGGCCGCCGGCTTTCCGTCGGCGATCATGAAGAAGCACTCGATTCCCTGTCCCGTCGGCGGAGGGTCGGGTGCGTAGAGCCCGCTACCCGCGCAGTCGATCACGCGGGTGCCTGGATTGTAGACGCACTGCATTTCGTCCTGCGGCGGGTTCTGGAACTGAGTGAAGAAGGCTGGCACGTCTTCGACCCTCGGCGCGCGCTTGCCAGTCGTCGCAATGGGCGGAGGTGTCTCCGCGGGCCCTGGTGTCGGCTCTTCGCCGGCCGGCGTTTCAGGGGGCGCAGAAGGCTTCTCGTCGACCCCCATGGACGGTGAAGGAGTGGCAGAGACCGGCGAGGCTGTTTGTGTCGGTGTTAGACTCGATCCCGCGCCTTGGTCATCGTCCCCGCAGGCCGCTGCAACGACCGCCCCGGCGACCACAAATAGGATGGTTAATCCCAGGCGAACAGGCATGATCGCAGACAGTCTAGCAGACACGAAACAAAAAGCCGGATTAGCCCGGTCGTCCGTCCGCCGAAAGGCCTCGCATGCGTCGCGGCTGATATCTTTGAAGTGCTTGCTTGGCAAGCTCGACGTCTTCGGGTCGCTTCGAGCGCCGACTTTAACTGGGCCTTCCGCCGCTCTCGGCGAACGTAAGCCACCCACGCTTGTGCCGCCTGCGGACCATTGGATTTGAGGAAGCCAGCGCCTCCACAGCAAGCCGCGCCGAGTGCGTATCTCCGAACTCCGCCTAGATTGTACGCCGGCAACCGGCCCCATTGCAGGGCGGGCTAGACGAGCTGCTCCTCATCGCGGTAAAGCTCGAGGGGCGCACTCTCAGATAGGACTCGAATGGCGGCCGAAGCCTCGGCATCGCCTTCGCATTTCACACTTACTCTTGGCCACGTCTGGGACGGTCCTTTGCTCGCCGTCTGCTCAAGCGTCGAGCCGCCCACAAAGCCCCCAATTGCACCGACGCCGACGGCGCCGAACAGCATGATGCAGAGCAGGACAAGGGCACTTAGATCGGCGCCGACAAGCCCGCCAATCAGCCCGGCGAGCACCAAGGCGCCCACTCCGCCAATGAATGCTCCGAGAATGGCCCCAGTCGCGACGGAGCTGCTGACCTCCCGCCGCTCCTCGTAGCCATAGGGTGCGGGCCATTGTCCTGCCAGCCCTTCCTCGGCGGGAGTCAGGGTGATTCTGTCCGCCGGGATCGGAACCCGCCCTAGCGCGTCGGCCGCCATTCGTGCCGATTCGGGGCTCGGGAAGGCGGCCACGACGTTATATGTGGCAACGCCCGCCTCAGGCGGGCCCAACGTCGCTGCTCGTCGCATCGACATCATATCCTCCGTTCCGTGCGCCCCATTTTGGGGGGCTGTCTGTTGCAAACGCGTAAACGTTCACCAAGTAACCTCACAGAGCCGTAGCACACCCAGTTAGACGCGCACACACTGCTGTGGTTACGAGTTGGACCGTCGGCTCATACAGCCGAAGCGCGGGCGGGCGCGGTCTTGTTAGCTTCCGAGGAAGTCCAGAACGATCTGGTTGACCAACGGGGCTTTCTCGAACGGGGCGCCGTGAGTCGCGCCGGGTATGACGCAGAGCTGAGCATTCGGGATGGATTCGTACATTTCGACTGTGTGATCCATCGCAACCCAGTCGCGGTCGCCGACGATTATGAGGGTCGGCGCCTGTATTCGGCCGAGATGCTGCGGAGTAAGGGCCGGCTCTTCTCGCCACATGCGCATGATCTTTTCGAAGACAATGGGCAGGTGATCCGGGCCGTCCGGGCTGACCTCTTTGTACTTGTTGATAAGCGAGGGGTAGAAACTGTCCGGAGTGGCATGCTCCATGACTTGCACGGCGACTGGCGCCATGCCGTTGTAGTGGAAGTTGGCGCCCAGGCAGACCATCTTCCGCACGATGTCCGGCCGCTCGAGCGCCATGACGAGCGCGGTGTTGCCGCCGTCGCTGTAGCCAACTATGTCGGCCACTGGGAGACCGAGCGCTTGCATTAGGCCGATCGTGTCCTGCGCCATCGCCTCGTACGTGATCGGGCCCTCCACGTCAGGCGTCCGCCCATGGCCGCGCCGCTCTGGAACGATGACTTGGTATTTGGCAGCGAAGTCAGGCGTCTGCCGTGCGAAGGTCTCGACGGTACAGAAGCCGCCGTGCATCAGGAGCAGCGGTTCGCCCTCGCCGTGGACCTCGTAATAGGTCTTGAGCCCGTTGACGTCGATGTACTGCCCGTCACTCACGGATAGTACGACTCGGGCTTAATGCGTAGCACGATCCGCTGTTCGTTCCGCGCTCGTTCTTCGATGTTCGGACGGGCAGACTCCGGCACGGGCCGTCCCTGCATCTTCTCGCCGACGCGCATCATCAGTTCCGCGGCGCCGTCGCTCTCGAAGTAAGCAGGCCCTTCGACGCGGAGATAGCGAAAGGGGAATTGTTCGTCGAGGACGCAGAGCGATAGCCGGCCCGCGCGTGTTATTAGCTTCGTCTTCGCGCGGGTCTTGGTGACCGAGACCAGCAGGTCATCCCCCTCCAGGACGTAATAAACGGGAGAAAGGTGAGGTGGCTTTCCGTCCCGATCGACGCCGAGCACCGCGAGCCGGTGTGACTCAAGGAAATGCCCGCGCTCATCAGTCGCCATTTCAGAGAAGGGACGCGGTCAGGATGCCCTCTCGGTCCAGCCGTCAGCGCCGGCCGGGCCGATCTTGTCCGGCGCGATGTCGCCTTCGCCGAGGTCGAGGAAGTACTGGTACGGGTGATGCACGTACTTCCAGCGCGCGCCGTAAAAGTTGCCACCGGGGAGTGTGATCTGAGGCCCGTGCTCCTTGAGGATCAGGCGCTGGGCTTCGAGAATCGTCTGAATGCGCCTGTCATCGTCGAAGTCGGACTCCTGCGCGTCGATGAGCTTGTCCAGGTCCGGGTTGGTGTAATTGTTCCAGTTGCCGACGCCGGTGACACCACGCGTGTGATAGAAGCTCAGGGGCCGGTCAGGCTCGTCGTACGGGAGGTTCGGGAAGAAGGCGAGGTCGAAATTGCCCGGCAAGATGACGTTGGCTATAAACGTGCCGATCTCGACCTCATCGAGAAGAAGTTTGATGCCTACTTTGCCCACCTGGTCCTTGATCAGAGAGGATAGGTCCGCGATGATCGGTGCGCCCGGGACTCGCGGTATTTTCATCTTGACCTCGAAACCGTTCGCATATCCGGCGGCGTTGAGCAAGTCCCGCGCCTTCTGCGGGTCGTACGGCATGGCTGTTCGCAATTCGTCCTGAGGCAGCGAGAACCTCGTCTGCAGCCATTGGACGGGGCCGTTGTAGTTGCCTTCGCCGTCCCAAATCAGACTGATCATCTCGTCGCGGTCGAGTGCCAGATCGAACGCCTCCCGGACACGGATGTCGTCGAAGGGCGGACGGATTTTGAAGTGGATGACTGGATAAAATCGCGTGGGCACCTTGCCGAGGATCAAGTTATCGTTCTTCATGCGGTCCTCGGCCTGGGCTTTGTTGAGGATCGCGCCGTTAACATCGTGTTGGCCCGAATCGAAAGCCGCGAGGAGCGACTGGGGCTCGCTAATGATGATGTAGCGCATCTCGTCCAGCCATGGCCGCGGCGCGAGGAAGTATTCGGGATGCCGCTTGAGGATGATCCGCTCTGTGCCGCGGAACTCATTGACCATGAACGGCCCGCTTCCGTAAGACTTTGTTCCGAGGCCGGCTGCCTGGAAGGAGGTGCCGAACTTCTCGATAACTTTGGCCGGCATGATAGCCCAAGTGGGGTTCGACATCTCGCGGAAGGCGGGCACGAACGGGCGGTTCATCTTGAAGGAGAACGTATAGGGGTCCGGCGTGTGAAGGGCGGCGCCGAGCGCGACAGGGTCAGGCGTGGTTGTGCCGGATATGCGGAGTGGAAAACGCCTATCCGGTGCCGTGATTGCCGTCCCGCGGCGGATAAAGCTTTGCTTGCAGTCTTCAGACGTCAACTCCTCTCCCTTGGCCGGGTTGTCGTCCTGGGGCTGCACTTTGGTGCCCGCGCGCAGTTTAAATATGAATTCGGTGTGGTCTTCGGCGGGCATCTCGACGGATTCTGCGAAGTTATTGAACACGGCCTCTTCGGTGGAAGGCGTCCAGGAGTAGAGATAGCTGTACAGCAGGTAGTCGATGTCGATGCCGGTGAGGTCGATGTGCGGGTCGATGCCGAGGACGTTAAGCAGGCGTCCGTAGGTCACGCGCCCGCCCGGAATGGGGTTGCCATCGACACCGTCGATCGGTGTTGCGGCGGTCCGCGTCCAGCTCGTGCCACCGCCACCCCCGCAGCCAACGACCGCCGCGGCCGCGGTGCCGGCTGCGACCGTGGCGCCGGCGCTCAGGAAGGCCCGGCGGCTAAGGCGTCTACGGTTCAGGCGTGTCCAGTAATTTGGCTCGGTCAATATCGGTCCTGTCTAAGCGCGAGGCAGTCGCGCGGGAGGTATCGGTGCTCTCAAGTGGATACGACACTTATAGTGCGAGCGGTTCGTAGTGTCAACGAGGCGTCAAGCAGATGGCGGAGGGGGTGGGATTCGAACCCACGGGTCACCCGAGGCAACCAACGGTTTCAAGACCGTGTCTCCTCATAGGAACTAGTGGTGCCTGGGTTGCGGAAAGGGCCATTTCGTATCTAAAATCGGCGGCTCGGCTAACCCAACCGATCTCGACCCAATCGCCCGCTGCAAACATTTGGTTTGCAATTCCGTTTGCAGTCACGTTGCCTATAATGCAAGCGAGCGCCCCTCTTTCATTGCCGCCCGGCATAAGCGCGAACCTGTAGTCTCAGGCCGCGTCCCGTGTAAAGCCGCATGAGCCGCGTTTGCCACCGTCGGCGGCGATAGGTCGTCCTAATACCTGACCCTATATGGTCAGGGGCAATGTTTGCCGAACTTGCTGCCCAATATGGTTAACGTCGGGGCTCTGCATCGCGACTGGTAAGCGGCGCGGTGCGGGCTCCCCTCCCGGCGTTGACGCCTGCCCGGCCTCTGCACAACCAGGCGACCACTGGGACGATAAGCGCGATAGTAGCAACCACGATAAACACACCCAAGCTCCCGAACACCCACCTGCGCAGACGCGGTGATGCTGGACACGGATCGGATGCTGACCCGCCTGACGCCACTAAAAGCTCCCAGCCGAGGAATGACAGAAAATAACAAGAAGGCTAGGAGTCCAAGGCCAACATAGTCAGCGGTTGCCACGACGCCATTCTAACGCCGCTATTCAAACTGACCCACTACCGACTCACTGCCCGCCTGGCGGCTCACAGTCTCCACGAGTGCACTTGGTGTCCGGAGGTTCGCCGCCCCACGATGGACACCTTCACAGAGCTGCGACAGCTCGCCGACGATCTAACTGAATTGGGCGACGCTGCCACCGCGATGCCTGTCCACGAGGCGATAGATCGCTTCTCCGCTTGGTCTAGGTGCACGCCCGAGGAGGGGTGAGTTATGGCAAATATCATTCCAAGCGTAATCTCTCTCAATGTAGGACAGGAGATCGTAGTCCACGCATGGATCTACGGGCTGAACGACTCCCGGCACATCCTTGGCCCCACCGTGCCAGCCTACGGCACTCAGCTTCACTGGGGCTACACCGGGACGAGGCGGTGGTACACGATCGACGGCTATGACCATTTCATGGTCAGAATTAAATGCGAAGCAGTCAATGTCCCTGGTGGCGGGTCGAACCATACGTTGTTCCAGGTTGTGTACGCTGACCTGTGACGGGGGGGATGCCACCAATGAAAGCTACACTCTCAATCGTGGCAAACCCCTCCGGTGAGGTAATCGGTGTAAGCATCTCGCCGAGGCAGATGGGTAGAAATTCCGGGGTGGCGATCGAGCCCGCGTCTCCCAAAGACGTCCTGCACGAGGTTGAGGTCCCGGGTGAGCTGCTCGGGATTGATTCCGTAGAGGAACTCGTTGAAGTCGTCGAGCGATACTTGCCCAAAGGCTGGCACTTCTCGACGCCGCCGAAGCGCCGCAAGCGCTGATGTTGTCCACCACGGAGGTCGCCGCTTCTCTGCCTCGAAGTTCGAGGTTGGCGAGCGGCTGCTAGAGCGAGCGCTGGAAGAGCGGCGCAAGCACGAGCACGAGCCGCCCCGGTCGCCCTACTTCAATACTTGCGCGCTCGCCGTCGCATGATCGGGCAAGCCCACGACTGCTCAATTCGCACCGCTGGTTCATCCGGCTTCTGCTGACAGATCCGTCCGGCAGGACTCTAGCGTACCCGCTGTTTGGGGATCAGACGAATGCGCAAGACCATAGGTCCCAGCCGGCGTCTGACCGTCAAAATCGCCGCGATCGCGGTCACGCTGACGGTCGTCGGTCTCGCCGGCAACGGGCAGACGAGCGCGGCCACGGCCACGGTGAACGTCGGCGATTTCTGGTTCTGCAACTCGACCTTTTCCGGCAGCGTCTGTCCCACCAGCATCAAAACAGGCGATACGGTCACCTGGAACTGGGTGGGCAGCGCATCCCATACCACGACAGCCTGTAGCGACGGCACTTTCACTACCTGCGGCGCCGCACAGGGCTGGGATTCGGGAAGCATGTCCACCGGCACGTTCTCGCACACGTTCAATAGCGCGGGCACGTTCTTTTATCACTGCCAGATCCACCCCGCTGCCATGCGAGGAAGAATTGACGTTCTTCAGGATACGGACGGCGACGGCTGGAGCGATGTGGCGGAGGGGATCATTGGTACCGATCCACTGCGGAGGTGCGGGGTGAACGCCTGGCCCCCGGGCATCAACAGCGATGGCCATGTAGACGTCATCGGCGACATCTCGACTGTGGCAAACTTTTTCGGCCAGAGCGTCTCCACAGCGCCGAAGCGTTACGACATCGCGCCCGACCCGCCGGACGGTCTAATCGACGTCATCGGTGACATATCGCGGCTGGCGGGCCTGTTCGCGCAGAGCTGCACGCCGTAGACCGCCAACTTGTATGGGCTTCATCACACCCCTTGTTGCCATCTCTCTCTAGGGGATCGCGAACGCCGTTTGGTCAGAACGACGCTGCCGATTTTATGAACGAAAATGGCGGAGGGGGTGGGATTCGAACCCACGGGTCACCCGAGGCAACCAACGGTTTTCAAGACCGTCGCATTCAACCGCTCTGCCACCCCTCCGTCAATACAAAATAGCACGTTTTTTCGGTAAAGCACCCTAAACAATTGCTCACGAATTGCTCACGCTTTCTTGCGTTCGTGGAGCAGTCGAGGCTCGCCGCTGCCGCAGCTTGCAAGCCAGGCGCAACGTGGCTCTGGGTCTCGAGAGTAGAGCTCGCTCAAGGCAGCACCCAACCTCATGCAGGCTCTCCGGGCGCCTACTCCGATGGAACCAGCACCGCGGCCCCATGAACGAGTCCATTGCGCAGCGCCGCCAGAGCCTCGTTAGCCTGCGCCAGCGCGAAGGTGCTCACGCGAGTGCGTACGGGCACCCTCGGCGCGAGGGCGAGGAATTCTTCCGCATCCCGTCGGGTGACGTTGGCAACCGAGCAGACCGAACGCTCGCCCCATAGAAGTTCGTACGGGAACGAGGGCACATCGCTCATGTGGATGCCGCCGCAGACGACCGTGCCGCCCTTACGCACCGCCTTGAGCGCGGCGGGGACGAGCGCGCCGACCGGGGCGAAGATGATCGCCGCGTCGAGCTCGTCGGGCGGCGCTTGGCCCGAGTCGCCAGCCCACGCTGCCCCAAGCTCCCTCGCGAACGCCTGCCCCTCGTGGTCGCCGGGGCGAGTGAAGGCATAAACTTCCCGTCGCTGGGACACGGCGACTTGCGCGATGATGTGCGCCGCGCCGCCGAAGCCATAAATCCCAAGCCGCTTAGCCTCGCCGGCCCTCACGAGCGAACGGTAGCCGATGAGGCCGGCGCACATCAATGGAGCAGCGTCGACAGCCTCGTAGCCGGCGGGCGCCGGAAAGCAGTACCGTTCACGGACCACCGCGCATTTGGCATAGCCGCCGTCTACGGTGTACCCAGTGAAGCGCGCGTTGTCGCAGAGGTTTTCCCGGTCCGCGCGGCAATAAGAGCACTTACCGCACGTGAATGCGAGCCAGCCTACCCCTACCCGATCGCCCAGCGCGAAGCGGTGGGCTCCCTCGCCCAATCGCTCGACCGTCCCGATGATCTCGTGGCCTGGCACAAGCGGCAGCTCGGGCGTGGTGAGTTCGCCGTCAATTATGTGCAGGTCTGTCCGGCAGACGCCGCAGGCAAGGATACGGATGAGCACCTCGCCCGCCCTTGGAGAAGGAATCGTGCGCTTCACCGACTCCAGCGCGCGGCGTGGCGCTGTCAAGACCATCGCATCGTAGGAATCGCTGTCAGACGGCTGCACTGAGCAATAGCCTCTCTGGTACAATCCTGCCTACCGAAGACGGTGGGAGGCAAGCACGGTGGACATCAAGGGCGTCGCCCATCTGATCGACAAGAACCATCTGCGCACCGTCAAGATCGGCGGCGGCGACCTCGATGGCGTCTATCGTGGCAAGCGGGTGAGCGCGGAGCACTTCCTGTCAGCGGCAGAGGGCGAAGGTTTTCCGCAGTGCGATGTCATTTTCGGCTGGGATATCCAGGACGAGGTGATCGGCTCGCTGCCCTTCTCGAACTGGGAGGCCGGCTTCGGCGATATCGTTATGAGGCCGGACCTGAGCACCTTTGCCGCCGTCCCGTGGGAAGAAGGCTGCGCCAGCGTCATCTGCGATTTCTACGCGGAGAATGGCGACCCCCTCGCCTTGGCGCCGCGTCACGTATTGCGGCGCGTCGCCGAGCAGGCGCGGACGGCTGGCTACGTCGCGAATATGGCCGCCGAACTCGAGGTGCGATTCTTTCGCGAGGACCAGGAGAGCCTGCGCGAGAAGGATTATTCAAACCTTCGCCCGCTGAACCCCGGACTGAACTGCTACAGCATCCATCACGCCTCGATCGACGAGCCGCTGATCGGTCGCATCTGTCAGATGCTCAACGCCTATGGCATCGAAGTGGAAGCGTACAACCGGGAGCACGGCGCGGGCATGTACGAGATCAACATCCACTACACAGACGCTTTGCGCGCCGCCGACCAGACGATGCTGTATAAAAGCGCAACCAAGGAGATCGCTGGCCAGATGGGCGCCACGCCGACGTTCATGGCCAAGTACGCCGACGATCTCGACGGCTGCGGTGGCCACATCCACCAGAGTTTGTGGTCGCTAGACGGCGCGACGAATGTGTTCTGGGGCGAAGACGACGGACACCACGTCTCGAGCCTGATGCGGCACTATGTCGGCGGCGTCCTCGCTACCCTTCCGGACTTCATGTTGATGTACGCTCCCAACGTGAACTCGTACAAGCGGTACGTGGCCCGCACCTGGGCGCCCACGAACCTCACCTGGGGAGTCGACAACCGCACGGCGGCGCTGCGGGCCATCGTCAGCAGCCCGGGTGCCATACGCATCGAGAACCGCGCGCCCGGCGCCGACCTCAATCCGTACCTCGCGTTCGCGGCCACGCTGGCGGGAGGTCTGCACGGCCTCGAGAAGCAGCTCGAACCGCCGCCGATGGTGCGTGGAAGCGCCTACAAGGCACTCGATGCCGCGCCCCTGCCTAACTCGCTCCCGCAGGCGCTCGAGACGTTCCGTTCGAGCGAGCTTGCGCGCCGCTGGTTCGGCGACGAGTTCTGCAACCAATACCTCGCCTTCCGTGAGTGGGAAGTGGAAAAGCACCGCCGGGCGGTTACGGACTGGGAGCGCCGCCGCTATTTCGAGATGGTCTGACGGGAGTGAAGAGAAATGAGAAATGGGAAATGAGGATCTAAATCGTATGACTGCGAGCGGTCAGCTAATTTTCTCCTTTCGCAGTCGGCTGGGCGCCTGTGCGCCTCCAAGGTAAGACCGCCTTCATCACTGGCGCCGGCAGCGGGATGGGCCGTCTCGCCGCACAGTTGTTCGCCCGCGAAGGGGCAGAGATCGTCGCCATTGACATCACAGAAGGGCCGCTCAAAGAGACTGTCTCTTCGGTTGAAGTGGAGGGCGGGTCCATCATCGGCGTGCCTGCCGACATCACGGTTTCGGAAAGTGTGCGCGAGGCGGTCCGGGCCGGCGTTCGGGCCTTCGGGAAGCTAAACGTCCTCTACAACAACGCGGGCATCTTCCCGGACGACGATACGTCCGTCGTCGAGACCGACGAGAGCGTCTTCCAGCGCGTGATCGACGTCAACTTGAAGGGCGTCTTTCTCTGCTGCAAGTACGGGATCCCGGAGCTGATCAAAGCGGGCGGCGGCTCCGTGATCAATATCGCCTCCTTCGTCGCGCTCATGGGCTGCACCGTCCCTCAGGACGCGTACACAGCCAGCAAGGGCGGCGTGCTCTCGCTCACGCGCTCGCTCGCTGTTCAGTACGGACGCCAGGGAGTTCGCGCCAACGCGATCTGCCCAGGCCCAATCCTCACGCCGATGCTTGAGTCGCTCTTTCCGAGCGAGGAAGAGCGGCTGAAGCGCCTGAACCGGATACCGCTCGGGCGTTTCGGCAGGACGGAAGACATCGTCTACGCAGGCATCTACCTCTCATCCGACGAGTCTTCGTGGACAACAGGCACGACTTTCGTGATCGACGGCGGGATCACCGTCAATTATTTCTGACGCTTCAGGAAGCCGTTACCGCTGCCCCGAGACGCTGCTGCACCCATTCACCGATGCGGTCGATCGCTTGCTGGCCTTCGGGGAGCATGGCCGCGAAGAAGTGCCAGACGTGGATCATCTCCGGCCAGACCTCAAGAGTTACGTCCACGCCGGCGGCCTCTGCCCGCTCCGCCAGGCGCTGCGAGTCGTCCAATAGGACCTCGTTCTCGCCCACCTGGATAAGGAGAGGCGGAAGGCCCGAGAGGCCGGCGTAGATCGGAGAGGCGAGCGGAGCAGTCGGGTCGGCGTCGCCCAGGTAGGCGTCCCGCACGCGCGTGATACCCTCGTTCGTGATCATCGGGTCTGCCTTTGTCTTCGTTCTGAGGGACTCTCCGGTGAGAGCCAGGTCCGTCCACGGCGATATGCATACGGCAGCCCCGGGCAGCGGCTTACCGTCCTCCTTTAAAGCCACGAGAGTCGCTGCTGTCAGTCCGCCCCCGGCAGAATCGCCGCCGATGACAATCTGCGCGGGATCGACGC
>VBEI01000059.1 GCA_005882715.1 Chloroflexota bacterium
GTGTGCGATTGGCACGTGATTGGATGGCGGGGCGCTTGGGCGCAGCATTATCACGAGTTCGAGATGAATTGCGGATTCGGGTCGGGTTTGGTCTGCGGAGGACGTCTGCCGAATAGCAGTGTGCTGCGCCCCTACGAGAAACAGTCCGACGGGGCGGCAATCTAGCCGCGCGGAGCGGCAGGCGCGCCAGGGGCGCTTCGAAACGCCTGCCTCAGGCGGGCGCGACGATATGGCTCCGCTCAGTCCTTCGAGAGCCTCCCTCCACAGGCGGGCAGGCAGGACGAGCGGGACGAGGCGTCGTTCGACGGCGGAGACGCGCCTGTCGGGGCGTCTCTAGGCGAAGCCCGTCGGGACGGCGGGCGCCAATCCAGGCGCTGGCCGGCCTTCGAGCGGCGCTTGGAGCTGGGACCCCTCGGGCGCGCTCGAAGTGGAGGGTGTCCACCGCGACGCGCCAACGTCTGGCCGCATGACCAGAGGTCCGTTGACAGCGAATTCGCGAAGGGCGTAGTATCACAAATCGCATCGAACGCCCCAACCATATACATAGAAGGAGTTCCGATATGGCGAAGTACCTCATCCAGGCAAACTACGTTGGCGAAGGGATAAAGGGGTTACTGAAGGAGGGCGGTTCGTCCCGCCGTAAAGTTGTCGACGACCTACTTGCCTCCGTAGGCGGAAAAGCGGAGAGCTTCTATTTCGCGTTCGGCGACACCGACGCTTTCGTCATCGTCGACGTTCCGGATAACGTCACGGCGGCGGCCGTTGCCCTCACTGTGGGCGCCAGCGGCCTCGTTAACCTCAAGACGACCGTGCTGATGACGCCAGAGGAAGTCGACCAGGCGACAAAGAAGAGCCCTGCGTATCGCGCTCCGGGCGCCTGACCCTTCCCGCGCGAGCCGCAGTCCTCAGACTTCTGACCTGGTGCCGCGGCGAGGGTGAATTTCGGGCAGGTGATCGTCTCAGCACGCCGTGGGCGCCGCTGAAATCGTCCGCCCTCTGGCTTTCGGCGTCGACGAACCACGAGCGTCCAGCGCGCCCGCGCGGCGCCGCTATGAGCGCGAGCGTACCGGGTGGGACTCGGTAAGCAGGGACGAACAATAAGAAAAGAGGCCGGACAGGGGAGGGAACCCCACGCCGGCCGAGCCCAAAGGGTTACACGAATGCGGTTTAGTACCTTCCCGGACCCTGGGCCTCTCAGGAGTATCCGCTCCCTGATGCCCCGCCTCTGCCGATCCGAATTCGTGCTGCCGCTAGGCTCGCACCATGCTGTTGATCTGTCATGAAGTTTCTTCATAACACGCCCGATTTGATATAGCTTCACTGCCGGGAAAGCGTTACACTAAACAGCCGCGCGACAGAGGCTAAGCACATGGCAAAGCGCATTCGTCAGCCGCCCACCCCGGCGCGCGCGCTACTGGTGATAGACCAGCCGACGCTCGCGGGAGTCGTCGAGCTGGCGCTCAACCACGGCACCTGCACGACACGCGTGGCGGCGGACGGGCAGCAGGCCGCGGCGGTTCTCAGGGAGTGGCAGCCCCAGCTGGCTGTCATCGACATGGATGTCGGTGAAGCTGAACTCATTGAGCGTCTCGAACAGGGCCGTCCGAGGGCCGACCGGGTCCCGGTGATCGCTCTAACGCGCAGGGGCGACCTGAGGACCAAGCTGGAGGCTTTCGAGCGCGGTGTCGACGATATCCTGACGATGCCCTTCGCGCCGGAAGAGCTTGTGGCGCGAGCGCTGGCAGTCATGCGACGTACGTACGGTGAGATAGGCGTGCTCACCCCGGCATTAAAGGTGGGAGAACTGGAGATCGATATCCTGCATCGCTGCGTGCGCACGGGCGGACACGAGTTGCACCTGACGTCACTGGAGCAAAACCTGCTCTATCTGCTCGCCGCGAACGCCGGGCGGATGTTGACGCGCGACGAGATCCTCGACTACTTGTGGGGCTCGGATTATGCGGCCGAGAGCAACGTCGTCGACCGGCACATCCGCAACCTGCGCGCCAAGCTACAGAACGATTGGAAGCGTCCCCGCTACATAGAGACAGTACCGGGCCGGGGCTATCGCTTCACGCCGACATCCGGCGGGTCTGCTGGAATGCTGAAATCATCGTGAGTCGCGTCTTCCTTGGGCTCGGATGCCTCGGGCCACACCGAGGCTGAGCAAGCAGCGAAACTCCACACTTCTATCGTCAGTGAGACAAATCGGGTGCGGTGCTTTCGGCGTCAGAAAAGAAAGAGGCCGGAGGGAGGGGTCCCGGCCGGCCTAAGGGGCTACAAATTCGCACGGCATCCTTCCCCCAGGGGCCATATTGGGAAACGCCCGCCCCCTTGGCCCAAGTCTTGACCGGCAGAATTTGTGCTGACAATAGAGTCGCATTGAGGCGCAGAAGTGTCATGAAGTTTCTTCATGCCGCTGGGACTCCGCTCTAGATCCGGCGCAGCTCGACTCCCATATAAGCAGCATGGCGTTGGTGCTCCGCTCGGCTCTTCGAGACGCCGCCACGCCTTCACCCGACCGCCAGCGGCTCCTCCCTCGTGAGGCGGGTAGGCAGGTCGAGCGGGACGAGGCGTGTTCGATGGCGGGGCGCGTGGGCGCAGCATTATCACGAGTTCGAGATGAATTGCGGTTCGGGTCGGGTTCGGGCTGGCGGAGGGCGTCAGCCGAATAGCAGTATGCTGCGCCCCTACGAGAAGTGGGTGGCCACCACCCGGCGCCAGTCCAGCCGCGCAGAGCGGCAGGCGCGGCAGCGGGCGCAGCGGGAGCGCCGGGCGCGCATCTCGGCGGCCAAGGCGTCGGCAGGAGCGGCCGTGGCCGGCCTTCAGCGGTGTTTGAGGTGGGGCGTTCGCGTGGGCGCACTCGTGGCGGAGGGCATCGATCGCCTCGACGTTGCTGCTGAGGGGAGCATGTGCGCCGGCGGCACGACGCGACACTAGTAGCCGGAGCCGCCTCCGCTCGTGCTCTTCGTCGCGCTCGGAGACGTGGCGCCGGCTCCGCTGGAACCGGAAACAGTTATCGTGCCCTGCATGCCGTTGCTGGCCTTGTGGAAGCGGCAGTAGAAGGGGAGGTCGCCGCCGGCTTTTGGTGTGACCGTGACGGTCATCGTCTCATCCGGCTTGAGGACCTGGTCGATGTTCAACGAGTCTATTGTGAAAGTGTGGGAGGTCTTCCCTTCGTTTTTGAGGGAAACCTGGAGCGGCTTGCCGACCTCGCCGGTTAGGTTTGTCGGCTGGAAATAGAAGTCGTCCTGCTCGAGGGAGACCGCTCCGGTCGTGTTCGTTTTCTCCTCGTCGCTGCCGCCGCAGGCCGCCGCGCCAAACGCCGCGACAAGCGCGAGCACGCCGAGCAGCGCAAACAATCTCCGCATGATATGCTCCTCTCCGTTTTAACGTTGCCCTAATGTTCTGTGAAGCGATACGGAAACGGGGTGTCAGAGGATTTCGCACCGTAGTTGCCTTAGCCGGAAGGAAAGGGGGGGAACGAAGGTGCAACGGCGGGCGGGAGTTGTGGCTTCGCTCGTCCCTTCGAGAGCCTCAGGAGGAGCGGGAAGCGGGGAGTGGCTCGGCGGTGGGCGTCGGGGGGCGCAGCGTCGGATGTGGATGTTGAGAGGGTATTGTCCAGGATGAGAGAAGTCGTCGCTTGGCGTGGGGTCGATTTGCATGCTGCGCCCCTACGAGAAGCGCGTCGTGACGACGGGGCGCCAATCCAGGCGTGAGGAGCGGCAGGCGCGGCAACGGGCGCGGCGGGAGCGGCGGGCGATGGGGGTGTGCTTGTGGCCGCAGGCGGTGCAGGCGGGCTCCAGGAGAGGGACGGCGAGGAGTGGGCCTTGACCGCAGCTGCGAGGACGGGCGCCCATCTCGGTGGCGAGGCGCCGCCAGAGGCGGCCGTGGCCGGCCTTCGAGCGATGCTTGAGCTCGGCGACGGCGTGGGCGTACTCGTGGCGGAGGGTGTCGATCGCCTGGGCGTCGCTGCTGATGTATCGGCTGAGGCGGATGCGGTCGCCCTTCTGGTCGCCATAGCGGGAGCGGAGGTCGGCGATCAGGAGGCGGACTTCGATGCCGTAGCGGAGGGTGAGCCAATGGAGATGGAGTTCGACCGAGGTGGTGTCGAAGGCGAGGTGCTCGTCGATGGGCATCGGTTTGATTGTAGTAACGCGAGTGGCGGTGTGAAGGAAATGGGAAATGAGAAATGGGAAGTGGCGAGCTCAGACGAACGTGCGGGTGTCTGCCACCCCGGATCCCTTCGCGGAGGGGCGAGATTGGGCGTGCGGGACTGGTCCTCGCTCAGAATGACGGGGGCGGCCGCATCCTACAGCGAGTCGCCGGTCGCGAGTTTGGTGCTGCTGTGCTCCGCCCCGACCGTTCGTGCTGAGCTTGTCGAAGCATCAGCTACAGTTGCTCTTCACAGCAAATCTCCCGTCGCCAGCTTCGTCGAACCGTGCTCCTTGTACGTGGCGATCATGTTGCGGGCGATGGTCTGGAGGTGGACTTCGTCGGCGCCGTCGACGAGGCGGGCGGAGCGGGCGTGACGCATCATGCGCTCGAGTGGGGTGTCCGTCGAGTAGCCGAGGGCGCCGTGGACTTGGATGGCGCGGTCGACGATGCGCCAGAGGGTGTTCGCGACGTGGTACTTGGCCATCGAGACTTCCTGGCGAAAGGGCAGCTTGTTCTCGATCTTGTAGGCGGCATGAAGGACCATGAGCTTCGCGGCGTAGAGCTCCATCGCGCTCTCGGACATCATCCACTGGATGCCCTGCTTGTCGGCCAGCATCGACCCGTGGGCGAAGCGCTTGAGGGCGCGGTCCATGAGCATTTCCAGGGCTACCTCGGCGTTGCCGATCCAGCGCATGCAGTGGGCGAGGCGTGCAGGGCCGAGGCGGTACTGGCCGAGCAGGTGGCCCTCGCCGCGACCGCCGAGCATCTTGTCGTCAGCGACGTGGAGGTCGCTGATACGGATCTCGCAGTGGTTGCCGCGGCCGGCCATCGTGTCGATGTCGCGAACGATCTCCCAGCCCTCGGCGGGGAGGTCGACCATGAAGGCGGAGTTGCGGGCCTGCGGCGGGTCGGCGTCCTCATCGGTACAGGCGATGAGGATCGCGAAGTTGGCGCCCTTGGCGCCGGAGATGAACCACTTGTGGCCGTTGATTACCCAGTCGTCGCCGTCCTTCACAGCCTTCGTCTGGATAAGCGTGGGGTCGGACCCGGCGACCTCGGGCTCGGTCATTGCAAAGCATGAGCGGGCGCGGCCTTCGGCCAAGGGACGCAGGTACTGTTCCTTCTGCTCGGGAGTTGCCCAGTGGAGGAGCGTATGCATGTTGCCCTCGTCCGGGGCCTGCGCGTTGATGACGAACGGGCCGATGCCCGTGCGGCCGGCCTCGGCGGAGACGAAGGCCATCGCCGTTGGGCCGAGGCCCATGCCGTCCCACTCCGCCGGCAGATGAGGGTTCCAGAGGCCCTCGCCCTTCGCCTTCTCGCGGAGGCCGACCATCGTGCGGACGTACTCGCCGCGGTCGGCGCCGTTGGACTCGAGGCGCTCCTCTTCGGGACGGACGTTGGTGTCCATGAATTTGCGCACGCGGAGGCGCACTTCCTCGACATCGGGCGGGAGAGTAAAATCAACGGGCATCGGATGACTCCTTCTGTATTACTGGAAGCATTGTAGTTTGCACTGCGCAGGGTTGTCACGAAGACGGGAATGTAGGCGGGTGTCCCTTCGGCCAGGCTCAGGACATGCTTCAGACGCCCACTGTCGGGGTCTCAAGACCCCGACCTACATTTCGGTCGTCGTTGAAGCGATTCGCTATGGGCGATAGCCCGCCCGGTCTCGATCTCGAGCGCGTGCTGCCGTGGTTTAGGGACCAGGTCGAGCCGGTCGATTCGCTGACGGGGAGCGTGATCGGGCACGGGCGGTCGAACATAACGTACCGGCTTGCGAGCGACGGGGAGTCTTGGGTGCTGAGGCGGCCGCCGCTTTCGCACGTGCAGGCGACGGCGCACGATATGGGGCGCGAGTTTCGGATACTGTCGGCGCTTGCGCCGACGGGATTCCCGGCGCCGAAGCCGATCGCGCTGTGCCAGGATCCCGCCGTGAACGACGCGCCGTTTTACATCATGGAGTATGTGGATGGGCTCATTCCCGTCGATCCGAATGAGGTCAAGCGGCGGTTCGACGAGGCTCAGCGGCGGAAGATCGGCGAGGAGCTCGTCGATGTGCTCGTGCGGCTGCACGCGTTCGTGCCGTCGGAGATCGGGTTGGAAGGGTTCGGGAAGCCGCAGGGATACCTCGAGCGGCAGGTGAGGCGCTTCAGCGACCAGCTCGAGTCGATCCGGACGCCGGACCGCGAGACGAAGGAGCTGGACGAGCTGGCACGGCGCCTGGCGAAGGCGATCCCGCCGGAGCGCGCGCCGGGCATCGTGCACGGGGACTACCGGCTCGATAACGCGATCCTCGACGAGGATGGCCACATCATAGCAGTGCTGGACTGGGAGATGTGCACGCTTGGAGACTCGCTGGCGGACATGGGGCTGCTCCAGATGTACTGGAGCCGGGGGTCGAGCCAGGAGATCGCGATCGCGGGGACTCCGGTGATGGCGCTGCCGGGGTTTCCGTCGTGGGAAGAGGCGGCCGCGAGATACGAGAAGGAGAGCGGGCACGACCTTAGCGGGCTGGACTTCTACGCTGTGCTGGCGCACTTCAAGCTGGGCGTGATCCTGGAGAACATGCACCGGCGGTTCCTGGCGGGCGGGACAGTCGGGCCGGGGTTCGAGATGATCGGGCAGAACGCGCAGCTCCTGGGGCAACGCGGGCTGACGATCGCGGACACTTCGGAGATAAATGAGCTGAGGGGGTAGGCCGATACTCCAATCTGCAGGCCCTGTCTTCGGTGCCTTCTTGGCGTTCATCGGGATCCCCGCTATGCTCTTCTTCGCTTTTCTGACAAGCGCCCATGGCGGCACCTCGAAGTATCTCTGGGTGCAACTGTTGTTGGCGCTGATGTCTGTCGCGACGATTGTTGAATTCGCTATCTTTGCGGCTTGGGTATTTGCTTTGGCGAACGACGACAGGGTACTGGTAGTAACGTGGTACGTGGCGATTGCCGTCGTTGTTCTACCCTGGCTGCCCAGCTACGTGCCGAGGTTCCGAGTGGGGCGGCGCGAGTAAATGCGCTTCATATGGCTGGCATAACGGAAAACCTTCGGCCTGCTGTATCTCCGAAACATCCGCCATCGCTACCCACTGCTTGCCGAGCATGGGGCGGTCCCGCCGATCAGCCCGAAGGTCGGCCCGGACTGTGCCGCGGCCGAGAACGCACGCAACGAAATGAGCTGAGGGGATGAACACGGTCTCGGGGAAAACGGTGGTTTTGGTCCTCGGCGCGATTCTGGCTGTGCCCGTGGTGTTCATGATCATCGCGATAGCCTGGGCACTTTAAAACCAGGCCATAGACAATGGCCGGGATTGAGCTGAAATCGTAAGTGTCGTTACGCTCGTCGCCAGGGCAGCCAGCCGCCGCGCTTTACGGCTGAGGAAGGCGCTGGCGCTGCCGATATTGGTTCCGCCACAGGCTGCGACGCCCTGCGTTGGGATTCTGCTGCTTGCGGTGACGCGGTCTGCGGGGAGGCGCCATAGAGGACGCCGGCGGTGTCCAGCAGGGCCGACTGCTGCGTATCGCCCTCGTCGAAGCCTTCGAAGCGGCCGTCCTGGAGCCAGAGGACGCGGTCGGCGACGTCCCGGATGCGGTGGTCGTGGGAGACGATGATGATCGTGCGCTGCTGCTGGCGGGCGATGTCGTGGAGCAGCTCGACGACCTCGTGGCCGTGGCGTGAGTCGAGGTTCGCCGTTGGTTCGTCGGCGAGGATGAGCTGCGGGTCGTTGGCGAGCGCACGGGCGATAGAGACTCGCTGACGTTCGCCGCCGGAGAGGGTGTGGGGCCGTGCGCGCAGGCGGTCTGCCATGCCGAGATCCGTTAGGAGCGCGGTCGCGCGCTTCCGGGCTTTACGGCCGCCGATGCCGGCGAAGTTGAGCGCGGCCTCGACGTTCTCGCGGGCGTTAAGGGACTCGAGCAGGTTAAAGCTCTGGAAGATGAAGCCGAGGTAATGCCGCCGGAACTTAGTAAGCTGGCGTTCCTTTAGCGACGATATGTCGAGGCCGTTGACCCGCACGATTCCGGAAGTGGGCCGCAGGAGGCCGCCGATCAGCGTGAGAAGCGTGGTCTTGCCGGAGCCGGAGGGGCCCATCACGAGCACGAGCTCGCCACGGCGGACGCTAAGGCTGAGGCCGTCCACGGCGCGAACGGCGGCGCGGCCGGACCCGAAGACCTTCGTCAGACCATGCACTTCGAGAATAACTTCCGCTTCATTACGAGAGCCGCCCGTTTCCGTTGCTGCCGGCATCGCCATTGCTATGCTCGGAAGACGGTCGCGGGCTCTACGCGGGCTACGCGGTTAATGGGCATGAATGAGGCGACGATGCTCATAAGGATCGTGATGCCGAACACGAGGGCGATGTCCTGCGCCCGGATATACGTGATGAACTGCGGCACAAGGTCGCCGGCGACCTCGTTGAAGAGGAAGGCGAGACCAACACCGAGGCCGAAGCCGACGACGGCGATGAACATGCTCTGGCTGATGACGATGCGGTAAAGTCCCATCGGCGAGGCGCCGATCACCTTCATGATCGCGTACTCGCGTGCCCGCTCGATCGTCGCGGAGTAGATAACGAGACTGAGGACGGTGAGGCCGACGATGAAAGAGATAGCGAGGATGACACGAATGATGGGGAGGAAGTCACCGGTGCCTTTTTCGCTCGCACGGCTGGCGAATTGCTGGGTCGTGTAGACGGACGAGCCGGGAACCGTGTCCGAGAGTTTCTGGAGGAGAGAATCAGGCGCCACGCGGTCATCGACGGTAACAAGGATGTAATTGACGGTGCCGGGTACGCCAAAGATCTCTTTGAACGACTCCGCCCTAATGAACGCGAACTGCGTGACGAGTACATTGCCGATGCTGCGGACGTCCGCCACTTTGAAGGACTTGTCGCCGAACGTCAGTTTATCGCCCTTGTGCAGGCCGGTCTGCTTGGCGAAAGTATGGTCGAGGATTATGGTCCCCTTCTCGGGAACATACTCGGTACCTTCCGGTTCGCCGGCGCCGCCAACGAATTCGAGCGCCATGACGTACGTGCGAACCTCTTTACCGTTGACGTCGAACGCCATCAGGCGTCCGTCCAGCGTATAGACTCGCTTGACTTCGTCGACGGAGCGAACGGCGGACGCGGCGGTGCTAGGGAGGTTGGAGTTGGAGAATACGAGATCTGTGGTTCCTCGCTGGGTTATCCAGATGTCACCGGGCAGGTTGTGGATGAAGATGTCGGTCTCGCGGCGGACGCCCTGGTAGAGACTATGAACAACGACGATGAGGACAATGGCGAGTGTCACGCCACCGACCGCGACGAGCAATTTTACCTTGTCCGCAAGGAGGTTCCTGCGGGCGATAGGAACCATTAACCCCTCAATCCGCTGGTGGGCTCCGGCACCCGGTGACTAGGCCAATCTAAGTGGTGGGCGCTGAGGGTGTCAAGGTAGAGAGCCGAGTGTCGAGAGGCTGGCGCTCCCTTCGCGACGGCTCTGTGTCCCGACTGTCTTCTTTCCCACCCGCCCGGTATGTAATTCGGGGACACCCCCAAACCCCCGGCCTCCGGCGGAGACTGAAGAAACGAGCATCGGTCGCTGAGTGCCTGAGCGCCGAGTGCTGGGTGCCGAGTGCCAAGTGCGCGCGGCCTCGTTCCGAGACGACACTTTCTGTGTCCCAACTGTCTTCTTTCCCACCCACCCGCCCGGTATGTAATTCGGGGACACCCCCAAACCCCCGGCCTCCGGCGGAGACTGAAGAAACGAGCATCGGTCGCTGAGTGCCTGAGCGCCGAGTGCT
>VBEI01000060.1 GCA_005882715.1 Chloroflexota bacterium
CGACTGCTCTGCTGCGTCTGCGCTTGATTCCCCGTTTGTCTGGCGCCACATCGCCCTTGTCCTGTTGCCTTCGTCGCTTCACTCGCCGTCTTCGGCCTGTGCCGTGGATGGCTCCACGGCGAGAAGGGTTGGTCTAGAGTGAGACACTTGCTTGCGCTTGCGGCCATTAGCCTCGTCGCCATCGCCTCCACCGGCTGGGCGAGCCATTTAGGAACCACTCGCTTCCCGAACCCTGACCCCAATCCTCGCGTTGGCACGCCGGACGACCCTAAGTTTGACTGCGCGGAGCTCGACGACGAGGACCTGACCGCGCCCAACTGCTCAACGGTCTTCGAGGAGCAGTTCAACCTCTTCGGCTTCCCGCCCGATTCGACAACTGCCTCGGCGCAATACCATGATGCGGCGCACCTGGGTCAGGGGCAGGTCTCCGGCGTCTCCGCCGACCGCGCGTGGAAGGTCACCACCGGCAGCCCAGAGGTCGAGATCGCCATCATCGACACGGGCATCCGCTGGGAGAACCCGGAGCTTCGCTCGAAAGTCTGGCTCAACCGCGGAGAATTGCCGCTTCCCCGGCTCGCCGATGGTTCCACAGCGTCCTCCTACGACGCCAATGGAGATGGCACGTTCAACGTTGATGACTACGCCAACGACTCGCGCGTGAATCCGAGCGGCGGGCCGAACGGCATTCCCGGCAAGCTCGATGGCGAGGACGTGATCCGTGCCTTCTCAGACGGCACGGACACTGATGGCAACGCCTATGTTGACGACATCGCGGGCTGGGACTTCTTCGACGACGACAACGATCCGTTCGACGCCTCGAGCTATGCATCGGCTGAGAACCATGGTTCCGGTCGCGCGGAGAATGCGGCCGCCGAGACTGACAACGGAATCGATGGCGCCTCTCCTTGCCCTCGCTGTCGCCTGATGATGCTGCGGCTCTGGGACACGTTCGTGGCGCCGGCAGACACCTACGGCATGGCGACGATCTACGCCGCTGACAACGGCGCCGACGTGCAAGAGGTCGCGCTGGGAGTCCTTCAGAACTCGCGCTTCTCGCAGGCTGCGACTCAGTACGCCTTCAAGAAGGGCGTCGCTCTCATGCAAGTCTCGAGCGACCTTAACACCTCCGACCACAATTTCCCCACCAATTACAACAACACCATTTTCGTCGCCGGCTCAGTTGCTGACACCGAAGGGCTCGGGCAGGACAATCAACAGCTGGCGGACGGCCTGCAGCGCTTCGGGATCCCGGCCGGTTCTCAGGCGCCCGTCCAGACGTGGTTCAGGAACTCAGGCCTTACGCAGTTTGGCGGACACGCCGCCGTGGTGATGATGGGGGTCACTGGCAGTGAATCGGTTGGTCAGGCCGCGGGCGCCGCGGGGCTCGTGAAGAGCCGAGGCCTTGAGCTTGCGTCGTCGATCGGAGGGCCGCTCACATCCAATGAGGTAAAGCAACTACTCACGCTGACGGCCGAAGACGTGCTCCCCGAGAACACGACCGGGACGGGCGCGCCGGACTATGCGCAGGTCGGCTGGGACCAGCACTTTGGCTACGGCCGCGTGAACCTACATGCTGCCGTCAACCGCGTGGCACCCGGCACGATTCCTCCAGAGGCGGGAATCGAATCCCCGCCCTGGTTCATGCCCCTTGATCCCGTTACCAATCCAACCGTTCCCGTCGGTGGGTTCGCCTCGGCGAGACGGGCGGCTTCGTTCACCTACGAGCTTGCTTATGCGCCGGGACTGGAACCGCTGGCACAACTGTTCACACCCTTCGCCACTGGTTCCGGGACCGGACCGATCAACGGGAACCTCGGCACGCTTCCGCTGGCGACGGTCGCGGGGCTGCTTCCGGGGTCGGCTCAGGGAATTCCGCCGGCCGACCCGTACCAGTACGCCTTCACGGTAAGGCTGCGCGTGACCGATAACCTCGGCAATGTCGGTGAGGACCGGAAGACGCTCTTCGCCTACCACGACGCGACGCTCCACGCCGGCTGGCCCAAGTTCGTAGACACTGGCGGCGAGCAGAGTCTCCGCATGGCAGATCTGGATGGAAATGGCTCGATGGAGATCGTTGCCGCGAACACTTCGGGCGAAATCAACGTCTACAACTCGGACGGCACCCCCGCAAGCTACTTCAACGGCGGCGCACCCTTCCTTGGCATGGTACCTGCCGTTGTTTCGAACCACCTCGGCGCGGCTGCCTTCGCTACGGGCGCAGTCGCCCCGAGCCACGGCGGATTCACCACTCCGGCCGTTGGCGACCTCGATAAGGACGGCTACCCAGAGATTGTGGCCACGGACGGAGACAAGGTCTACGCCTTGCGCAATGACGGCACCCTGCTCCCGGGCTTTCCCGTGGCCGTCAACCCGGCCTTTTCTGCCCCAGCCGTTCGCACGAAGACGAATCACCTCAAGACCGGATTCTTCTCCTCGGCGGTTCTGGGGGACCTAGATAGGGATGGCCGGCTAGACATCGCTGCCGCTGCCATGGACCAGCGTGCTTACGCCTGGAATATGGACGGTCAGCTACTGCCCGGCTGGCCCGTGTTCCTCTCGGACGGCGGCAACGGCGCTGAAAGCATCAACACGCCCGCCATTGGCGACATTAACGGCGACGGCTTCCTCGATGTCGTTGTAGCGACGAACGAGATCTACGGCGGCAGCTCACCGGGCGGCATCGAAGAAGCGATCCGGCAAGGACTGATCAACCTCGCCGCCGGTCAGGCGGGGGGGTCGAGCCGCCTGTATGCTATCCAGCACGACGGGACCGCGCACGACGGCGATCCGAGCGACAACGGAGGGTTCGTCAGGGATCCGGACGCTTTCCTGCCCGGCTGGCCGGTCACGCTCAACTCGCTGTCGCCTGAGCTCTTGCCATTGGTGGAGCCCGGCGTGGATGCGATCATCGCCGATGTCGATCCGACATCGCCGGGTCTGGAGGTGATCAACAACTCCTTTGCCGGAGACCTTTCCGTTATCGCCGGCGACGGAAGCGTGCGCTACACCTACCAGAGTGCCGCGAGCGGAGGGGCCAGTCTCAGTCCCGGCACGGTTGTTCAGACGGCAGAGCATGCTGCCGTGGGCGATGTGACAGGTGCCGGCACCGCCTCTGTCTTCAAGGGAGGAGTCCCGGTCGAGCAGCTGGTAAACCTTCTGCTGGTCGGCCAGAACGTCCCGTTTCAGCACGTGATTCAAGGCTGGAATGCCGCGACGGGCGCCGATCTCCCCGGCTGGCCGCGCGCGATGGATGACTATCAGATATTCACCTCGCCCGCGATCGCTAACGTCGGCGGCACGAACGACCGCGAGGTCATCGCCGGCTCGGGCCTCTACCTGCTGCACGCCTTCGGCCCAAGCGGCGCCGAAGCCGCCAATTTCCCGAAATTCACCGGCGGCTGGTTGTCCGGTGTATCCGCAACGGGCGATATCGACGGCGACGGAAGCCTGGAAATCGCCAACTGGACGCGCGAGGGCAACATGTTCGTGTGGGACACGGACGCCCCGGCCTGCGGCGGCAACGACGAATGGTGGGGCTTCCGCCACGACGATTACAACTCCGGCAGGTACGGTAACGACACGCGCCCGCCGCGCGTGATCACGGACATCTCGGCCACTGGTGCCACCGCGGCGGGAGGCGGGAACGTCAACCTTTCGCTGCTTTGGACGGCTCCGGGCGAGGATGCGGCCTGCGGGCAGAACCAGTCCTACGACGTTCGCTACTCGAATGCACCCATCACGGCGAGCAACTTCGCGCAGGCTTCGCAGGCCACCGGCGAGCCGTCCCCGCAGGCCAGTGGCGCGAGTGAGCAGTTTACGCTGACCGTCCCCGGAAGCGCGCGCTACTTCGCCATTCGCGCTGTTGACGACGCTGGGAACGTCGGGCCGGTCTCGAACAATGCCTCTATCGCAGACGCGGACCAGGACGGCGTTCCTGATATCCTCGACGCCTGCCCCGGTACTGCTCCTGGTGCTACCGTCGACAGCAACGGCTGCTCGCAGTCCCAGGTCGACTCGGATCTCGACGGCGTCTGCAACCCGGGCGCGTCGAGCAGTCTCTGCACCGGCTCGGACAACTGCCCGACTGTCGCCAACCCGACGCAGAGCGACATCGACGGCGATGGGATCGGCGACGCCTGTGACGCCGACCGTGACGGCGACGGCGTTCCAAATGCCTCTGACAATTGTCCGAACGACGCGAACCCGAGCCAGACCGACTCTGACGGAGATGGGTTCGGCGACGTCTGCGACCATGATGTGCGAGTGAGCAAGTTCTCGACCGGCGGCCGGGACCTCGTTCTGGACGCGAGCGGCACGATCGACCGGCAGGTGCTAGCCCGCTGCCAGAGCCTGAGCCCGCATACGGACATCATTCGTTGCACGGTTCAGATCGTCGGGCTGCCCGTGGGCTGCACGGCGCAGAACCTCGACACCGGTGTCATCGTCGCGGCGCCGGGCGGGCTGGTCGTGGATAACACCTCGAGCTACGCGCCTGGACAGGAGCGTAAGTTCGACTTCAAGCTGCATATCGCCTGCGCTCCGAGACCGCCACAAACGGGAATCGCGTTGATCGCGCGAGCAGACCATGGCGCGGACGACGGGCTCGGCCCGGACGATGAGGATACGAGCCCTGCAAACAATAGAGTGACGCGGCTGCACACGCTACGACCATGAAATTTCTGGCTAGCAAGAGCACAGGAGGAAGCACGATGGGCACGATCTCATGGAGGAGACTGGCCGGCCTTCTTGGCGCGCTAGGCCTCCTTCTCTTGCTCGCATCCGACCACGCATCTGACCCGGTTTCCGCAAGCACCGCTTCCTCCTTGCCGTCCGTGTCCAGCGGTGCGCGGCCCGGGCCGGATGTGCTCTATGCTTCTGCGCCGTCGGCTCCTCAGCTCGAGAACCGCAATCCTCGCTTCAACGCCTCGCCGCTCCTCGTTTCGGGTACGGAGGCATACGTGAACGGCGAATACCTCTACCAGGACTATCTCTACGATGATTACGGGAGCAACACAGATGGCTCCGGTGGCACGCCGCTTTCTCCACGGGCCGGGGACATCAACTACCCGACGAATAACGCGCGTTACGGCGGGAACGCGGCCGATCTCGTCGAGTTCCGGATTGATGTCGCGCCGGATTCCGTTGCCTACCGGCTTACCCTGAACACCCTCCTCGAGGCTGACAGCACGATCGTCGCCATCGCCTTCGATACCGATCGCAACCAGGCGACGGGCGGCACGGTCCTCTCTCGCGATCCAGGCGCCCCCTTCCCCGGCACGGAGGAGGTCATCTTCACCTGGGGGACGGGCGCCGAACATGCTCGATGGAACGGCCTCGGCTGGACGACCACTCCGCTCGCTGCTCCGAGTACCGACCTAGAGGCCAACCAGATAACAGTAATCGTCCCGCGAAGCGTCTCGAACCCCGCTGGTTCGTGGCGCTCCACGCTCGCTACGGGGCTCTATAATCCCACGACCGGCGGCTGGTTGCGTCCCCAGCAGAACGCCGACGCAGTCACCCCCGGAGGCGCCGGCGGTCTCGACCCGGCTCCGGCCGGAATCTTCAACCTGGCCTTCCGCTTTAACGAGCCCGTCCGCTCAAGCGACACGCCCCCGGATACGAACCAATCGACCGCGATCCGCAGCAAGCAGCCTACTCAGTACGCGCATGACATCGACTTCGCCGCTCTCGATGCCGGAACGAACTCGAGCACGGTCCCTTCCTCGGGCGTGCAGATCCGCATCTTCCCCAGCCGCCTCCAGCTCGGCGAGGGGCAGGACATCAACGCCTACCCCGCCTACCGCGGACAGCTCCAGCCCTACTCGCTTTATGTTCCGACCAGCTACGACCCCGGGACACCGGCGGGCTTCGTGTTGGCTCTGCATTCGCTGGACGAGCATTACTGGCAGTACAACGGCACAATGCTTCACCAACAGTTCGGCGACCAACGTGGCGCGATTGTCGCCACCTCGCTATCCCGCGCGAGCGACGGCTGGTACCGCGACTACGCCGAGTACGACGTCTTCGAGATGTGGAACGATGTGGCTTCGCATTTCAACCTAGACGGAGATAAGACGGTCCTCACCGGCTACTCCATGGGCGGCTACGCCACTTATCGCCTCGGCACCTTCTACCCGGATCTCTTCGGCAAGGCTTTCTCTGTCGTCGGCCCCCCGGGCGAGGGCATCTGGGTGCCGCCCGCGCCGCCCACCGGAGGGATCAGGGGCAGCGAAACAGGTGATTCCAACGGTGCCGCTGAAACACTGTCGAACAACTGGCTCGAGAACACCCGTAACCTTCCCTACATGAACTTGGCGGCGACTCAGGATGAACTTGTCCCCTACGAGGGGCCTGAGGCGCAGAACCTCGGTAGGCCGGACCTCGGCATCGATGGCTTCGACCAGCTCGGATACCGTTTCCACTTCTTGACGTTCAACATCTCCGACCACCTGGCGCTTGCCGCCCTCGGCTACAACTTCCCGATGGCGCAGGGCTTCCTCGGCGACGCGTTCGTCGACCGCAACCCGGCCCACGTAACCTTCTCGTACAGCCCGGCCGCGGACTGCGATTCCGCAAGCGCCGATAGCCGCTGTTCCAGTCCAAACCTCGGCCTGCGCCACGACCACGCCTACTGGGTGTCTGACCTGGCCCTCTCGAACCCGAACAAGACCCCGTTCCCGGCGGAAGGCACAATCGATGCGCGCAGCCACGCCTACGGCGTCGCTGATCCGCCGAGCACCGCCGGACAGCGCCAGTGCTCCACCCCCGGCAACCCGCCTGACTGCGGCCCGCTCCCCTACACGGAATTCAACCGGACCTGGGGTCCGGCGCCTTCGATCCCAGTCGCCAACCAGCTCGACATCACGCTTACGAACTTGAACGGCGTTACCGTCGATGCCGCTCGCGCCGGCCTCATTCGCTGCCAGGCCGTAGCGCTTTCGATCGACAGCGACAGCGCGACGCGCCTGCTTCTGGCGGGAGAGTTCCCGGGCGCCACCGTGAGCGGCGCCGCTTTCGAGCAGACTCCTCAAGGCATCGCCCTGCTCCTTCAGCCCGGCCATTCCGACGTGACAATCACCCAGTGCGACAGTGACGGCGACGGGTACCCCGACCCGAACGACAACTGCCCGAACGTCGCGAACCCGACGCAGAGCGACATCGACGGCGACGGCATTGGCGATGCCTGCGACCCGGACCGCGACGGCGACGGCGTGCCCAACGCGTCCGACAATTGCCCGAACGACGCGAACCCAACCCAGACAGACTCGGACGGCGACGGCTTCGGCGACGTCTGCGACCACGATGTGCGCGTGAGTAAGTTCTCGACCGGCGGCCGGGATATGACGCTGGGCACCAGCGGCTCGATCGACCGGCAGGTGCTCGCCCGCTGTCAGAGCCTCAGCCCGCACACGGACACTATCCGCTGCACGGTGGAGATCGTCGGCCTGCCTTCAGGCTGCACGGCGCAGAACCTGGATACGGGCTTGACCGCCTCTGCGCCCGGCGGGCTGGTCATGGACAACACTGCGAGCTACGCGCCGGGCCAGGAACGCAAGCTCGACTTCAAGCTGCATATCGCCTGCGCTCCGAGACCGCCGCAAACGGGAATCGCGCTTATCGCGAGGGCGGACCACGGCGCAGACGACGGCCTCGGCCCGGATGATGAAGACACCAGCCCCGCGAACAATAGAGTTACTCGCCTGCATACGCTGCGATAGATTGTGCTCCAAACGAGGATGCCCGTTAAAACGCACGTATCGTCGCTCGGAGGCCTCCGCTACGTCCTAACGGGTGTATTGGCAGCGCTCGTGTGGCTCTCCGGCGATTCTACGGCCTCGGCGACGATGCCATTCACGCCTTCCTTCGACCTCACGGTTTCCGACGCTAACCCCGGCGCCCGGGCGAATACGACTATGGTTCACAGCGTGCCGGCCGGCAACAATCTCATCGATTCCATCAACACGTTCATCCCGATCGACTGGCAGATCGCTTCCGGCGATACCTATCCTGTGGGAAACGTCGTCGGGCAGGTCTCCGCCAAAGCAGATAAGGGCTGTAACGGCTCGGTCGACACATTGACGCCCGGGAACTTGATCAACCAGGCGCTGGGGCCCACTAATCCCAGCCAGGCGGAATGGCTGGGAACCGTGGACGGGACCTGGCAGATGCTTTTCGTCGTGGACCAGACCACGCAGCCCCGGGAATGGCAGATAGAAGTGACCCTGGCGAACGCCAGCATGCCTGCGAACATGTGCGCGCCCGAGGAGTTGACGGTCACCGTTTTCGGCAACTCGTCCCCGGCCGGCGCGATGGTGATGGGTAATCCCACCCGCGCCAACACGTACACGTGGGACGACGGCCTGCTGAGTTACGGCGGTTCACAGATCGTATTCGTGAGTGACAACCTCGTGATCGGAACGGACACAGATGCCGACGGCTGGGCGAACACCGTTGACAACTGTCCGACAGCCGCGAACCCTGACCAGCTGAACACAGACCAAGCGCTCGCGGCTGCCGGGGCGGGCGTGTTGGGCGATACGATGGGCGATGCCTGCGATTTGGACGATGACAACGACCAGTTCTCTGACGTTGTCGAATCCGCAGCCGGAACGAACCCGCTCGACAACTGCGTCGGCTCGCCAGGCACGGGCGGAGATGCCTGGCCGGCAGACATCAACCAGGACACGTTCGTAGACGTCATCGGCGACATTTCTCAAGTCGCTGGGCAGTTCGGGAAGAGCGTTCCCCCGGCTCCTACACGCTACGACATCGCGCCGGACCCGCCGGACGGGTTCATCGACGTCATCGGCGATATCACGCGGCTGACCGGCCTCTTCGGCCAGCACTGCACTTAGGACAGCTCGCTCCTTACCACCCTACCTTTCACCCCCGGACGCGCACTTCCCGATTTTCTCAAACCCCTCCGTAACCAGTTAACTAGCGCCTAACGATTCTCCTCGCGCGCCCGTCTCCTACTGACGGACAAGCCTCGACCGCTTACCGGGTCTTCCGCGTAAGCACCGCTCCGAGCAGTAACTCGATCTCGGGGCTTGGGCTGGTTCGCTCGAGATTCCTCGTCGTTCTGTGGGACGGCCACGTTATGGCCGGGGAGATCTTCGACCAAGACACAGTATCCGTTCGGCAAGGGGGTGCCTTGAGAAAACTCAGCGCCAGGTGGTGCTGCGTGCTCGTCGCTATGCTTCTTGCGGCGCCGCTGCTGTCGGCGAAAGCCGTCGGCGAAGGCGGCGCAGCACAGCCGAGCCTCAATAGCGGCTTACTGAAAGCAGCCGCCTCACCGTTTCCCTCACCCCGCCCGGTGCCGTCGAGACCCCCTACTCCCCTGCCGGCGCGTCCCTCACCGCCGGTTCCTCGCGCTACGGTCACGCCCGCGCCGCCGCCGCCTGCGCCCCTAACGGCCGTTCAGCCGCCGGCCGCCCCTTCCGGCTTCTGCGCGGACGCCCTCAGCATTCACGTCGTGGACGCCGAACTAATGGGCGTCGTCCAGGCCGGTGTCGACCTGCTCACGCCCTACTTCGGCTGCCAGAAGTTCCGTATCGACGGCACCGGCCTGCCGGTCAAGTTCGGCCCGGTTACGCCGCTCCTCAACGCCAGGGTGCTCGGCTA
>VBEI01000061.1 GCA_005882715.1 Chloroflexota bacterium
TTGCCGGTTCAGGCTTGTCTCCTTTCCTTGCGTTCTGGCGCTCTGAAAACACCGCGCTTCGGCTTCTCAACGACGCCGTCGAAGACAATCGAATCTCACCCCACCGCTAGGCGAGACAGGGCTTGTGCGGCTGCCTGGTCTCGCCTGATCTCCGCCTTAGGTTTTACGACTCGTTAAACCCTGTTAACAGACCGTTAACCAGCTTGTCGTTATCTTGAAATAGGACACATAAAGTAAAAGGAGGCAATTCACATGAAGCTACTCCGCCGGAGAACTTCGGCGAGTATTGTCCGCGGCCCATTCCCGGTGCTCATTAGCCTAGGCGTTGTCGCCCTGCTGGCCATAGCAGTAGCGGCCTGCGGCGACGACGAAAAGGACACCGGCAGCACCGGATCTGGCACAGCGGCCGCGACGCAGATTCCAAACGTTACCGGTACCATCAGTCTTGAAGGGTCGAGCACGGTTCAGCCGTTTTCGATCGCGCTGATCGACGAGTTCGCGAAGGTGTACCCGAACGTAAAGATCAACCCACCGAGCGGCAAGGGGTCGGGCGCCGGGATCACCGACTTCATTAACAAGCAGGTGGACATCGCCCAGTCCAGCCGCAAAATGAAAGACGACGAAAAGACCCAAGCGACCGCCGGCGGCCTTTCTCCCTTTGAGACGCACATTCTCGACGACGCCCTCGCGATGGCTGTACACCCCGACAACAAAGTTACTCAATTGACGTTGGAGCAGGTCGCCAAGATATTCGCCGGGCAGATCAAAGACTGGAGCGAAGTGGGCGGATCTGGTGGAGCCATCACGGTCTACACTCGAAATGAAGAGTCCGGCAGCTTTGCGTACATCCAAGAAGACGTTATTCAGAAGGTTCTTGGCAAAGACGTGGTGTACAGCACGGACATCAACAAGCAGGCGAACGCGCCGGCGGGTCTAACCGCTGTTTCCAACGATGCTTCGGGAATCTTCTACGCCGGCCTCGGAAACCTTGCCGAGATCCCGCAGGGTAAGGTCAAAGTCGTTCCGGTGAGCATGGATTCGTCTTCCAAGCCCGTCGTCCCCAGCGAAGCCACAGTCAAGGACAAAACCTACCCGATCTCGCGCGGTCTCTACTATTACACCAACGGCGATCCCTCTAAGACCACGAACGCGGGGTTGAAAGCCTTTATCGATTACGCCCTTAGTACTGAAGGACAGAAGCTAGGGGAGGACATCGGCTTCGTCGGCGTAAAGTAGGTCAGGCGAGCGACCGAGGATTTCGGCCTAAGGAGCTCAGGCCATGGCTTGAGCTCCTTAGGCGCATCGAGAAAGAGCAAGGAAATTGGCGACTTCATCAGAAGCAATACCATCGATAGGCATGTTGGGGCGTTCGGTGATGACCCGAAGGCGCGGAGCTCTTCTCGAGGTCGGCGCCGAATGGTTCATCCGAGCTACCGGGTTGCTCACCGTCTTGCTGCTCGTCAGCATTCTGGTTCTACTGGCGCGGCAGGGCGTCCGGCTCTTCCTCGATCTCGACTACCCGATCGACAGGTTCTTCACCTACGGCAACGCTATTACCGATAACACAACGGACCCAAACCAGTTCCGCTTCGGAGTGATGCCTCCTCTGATTGCCACCTTCTGGGTAACACTCGTGACGCTCATCTTCGCAATACCGCTGGGCCTAATGACAGCGGCGTTTATATCGGAGATTGCGCACCCACGCGTGCGGCTATACATCAAGTCGGCCGCTGAGCTTCTGGCCGGCGTCCCGACGATCATTTTCGCTTTCGTCGGCCTCGCCCTCGTCGTTCCTCGCGTGAACGACTATTTCGGCTGGGGCGCGGGCGGTTTCTCAGGACTCACGGCCGGCTTCGTCGTATCCTTCGTCGCCGTTCCCTTGATCATTTCGATATCGGATGACGCCATGCAGGCGGTCCCCGTGGACTACAAGGAGAACGCCTACGCACTCGGTTGCAACAAGCTCCAGGCGATCTGGTGCGTCATCATGCCGGCGGCCATTTCGGGAATCAGCGCCGCGATCATGCTCGGAATGGCGCGGGCCATTGGAGAGACAATGATCGTGGTGATCCTGGCGGGAGGCAATAGCTCGCTGCCTCACGACCCGACGGAGTCCATGCGACCGATGACGGCCACCATCGCCGCCGGTTTCGGCAACGCTTCGGACCAATCCCTGGTGAGACCGGCCTTGTATATGATCGGAGCCATCCTGTTCTTGCTTACGTTCGCGACTACGTTGATTGCGGACGCGATCCTGGAACGGCAGCGAAAGAGGTTCGGCAGGTGACGGCCCTAACCGTCCGGTCAAGCCGGAACCAGCGCCTCGACTGGCTGCAGAAGTTCGTCTTCAGCCTCACCTTCCTGGCGACTGTCGTCGTTTGCGTGCCCGTCGCGGTCGTTTCCGTTTACGTGATCAGTCACGGTGCGTCCGCCATCTCCTGGGAGTTTCTCTTCAGCGGGCCCGCCCGGGCAGGTCGGGAGGGAGGGTTCTTCCCCGTCATCGTCTTGACGATGTACGCGTTGCTCCTCGTTATGCTCTTCGCGGTCCCGGTCGGAGTGCTCTGCTCGATCTACCTCGCAGAATACGCCCAACCCGGCCGGCTCCTGCGACTCATCAACCTCACAATCATCAATCTTGCGGGCGTGCCTTCCATCGTGTACGGCCTCTTCGGCGCGGCCCTCTTCTTCGATGTCATCCACACAAAGCAAGCGCTCTGGGTCGCTTCCGCGACGCTTGCCATGCAAGCCCTCGCAATTATCATTACCAGCTCACGAGAGGCGTTGCTATCGATCACTCCGGGAATACGCGAGGGTTCACTGGCGCTGGGTGTGTCGAAGCTTCGAACAACGTTCTTCATCGCGCTACCGGAAGCGTTCCCGGGCATCATCACGGGCAGCCTACTGGCCGTTAGCCGCGCCGCCGGAGAAACCGCACCGATACTCATTGTGGGCGCGATCGCAGCGACTAACGTTCCCCTCAGCCCCGCTGCGATCGTCAACGACCGGCCCCAGATGCTTTCCTACGAGCTGTATTATCGTATTACGGAGGGACTGGGCCTGGCCGACGAGAGAAAATGGGGTTTGGCGCTGGTTCTGCTGGGAATAGTTCTGGTGCTGAACGTGTCGGCCTTGCTCCTGCGGATTAAAATACAATCCAGAGGCTTCGAAAAGAGGAACTAAACGAATTGAGAGAGACAACCACTCCAGAGCACACAGCCCTGGAAGACGGGGCGCAGCCGTCCGTTGTATCCGTTGGGGGGCTGCCTTACCAGCCGCCTCACGCTGCAGAAACTGCACCTACCGTCTTAAGGCTCGAGAACGTCTGCGTCACCTACGGCGGCCGCCCGGCCGTCCAGAACGTGGCAATGGATATCTACAAGAATCGCATCACGGCGCTCATCGGACCGTCCGGCTGCGGTAAGAGCAGCTTGCTCCGTTGCATGAACCGCATGAACGACCTCATTCACTCCGCCAGAGTGACCGGCAACGTGTACCTCGATGGCGTCGACATTAACAGCGATGCCGTCGACCCCGTGCAGGTGCGCCGGCATGTGGGCATGGTATTCCAGAAGCCCAATCCCTTCCCAATGTCGGTCATGGAAAACGTCGCCTTTGGGCCAAAGCGCCAGGGCATGAGCGGACGCGGCCGGCTGAACGAAATCGTGGAGAAGGCGCTACGCTCGGCGGCGCTCTGGGATGAGGTCGCGGACAAGATGGACCAGCCGGGCACGGCGCTGTCCGGAGGCCAGCAGCAGCGGCTGTGTATAGCACGCGTCCTCGCCGTCCGCCCGGAAATAATCCTCATGGACGAGCCCTGCTCCTCGCTGGATCCAGTCGCCACTTTGAAGATCGAAGACCTCATGCGAGAGCTCGCGCGTGACTACACGATCGTTATCGTCACTCACAATATGCAGCAGGCAGCACGCGTTTCCGACTACACCGCTTTCATGCTCGCCTCTGAACACGGCGTCAACGGCCGCCTGATTGAATACGGCGCCACCAATGAGATCTTTACCAACCCAAGAGACAAACGGACGGAAGACTACATCACCGGCAGGTTTGGATAGGAAAGACCGATGACGCGCACAGCATTCGAACGCCAGCTCCTCGCAGTGCAAGAAGACATGCTCGTTATGGCCGGCATGGTCGAGACGGCGATCGAGCGTGGCATCGAGGCGCTCAAAACACGCAACGTTAACCTGGCCCACCAGATCATCGAGGACGATCTGAAGATCAACCGCAAGCGGTACGAGACGGAAGACAAATGCTTGGAGCTAATCGCGACCCAGCAGCCACTGGCCAGCGATCTCCGCACTATCGTCTCGGTCCTTCATATCACGGTCGACCTGGAGCGAATGGGCGACCACGCCGAGGGAATCGCCAAGATTGCTCTCATGCTCGCGGATGAGCCGCCGCTCAAGCCGTACATCGACATCCCACGAATGGCGCAAGTTGCCTCCGAAATGTTGATGGGGAGCCTCGAGGCGTTCAAGGACCGCGATCCAGCACGCGCGCGCGCCATCTGCGACCAGGACGATGAAGTTGACGCCCTCTACGAACAAGTCTACCGCGAGCTGTTGACCTTCATGATCAATGACCCCCGCACGATTCAGCGGGCGACTTACCTTATCTGGACCGCCCACAACCTCGAGCGGATCGCGGACCGGGTGACCAATATTTGCGAGCGGGTCATTTATCTGGTGGAGGGCCGCATCGAGGAGCTGAACGTCTCGAAATATTGACGTTATAGAAAGGGTTCTCCGCGAGGGGGTCAGCGAGTTGAACGAGTTAGCTGCGCTGTTGTTAAGCCCCGCCGATCAGTTCTCGAGCGCGGGACTATGCCATTCGTATAGAGCGGTCGGCTGTGGCCGGCGAGACCCCTGCCCGCACCTTCCGAAGTGCCCCGATGAGCGTCGCCGATATCGCCTGCTCAGTTGTCTGCAATAGCTTGCGGATGACTGCGCGGCTCAGGCGGGCGTCGAACACCAGCGCCAGCAGCTCGCGCTCTGTCCCGTTCAACTCGTCACCGGAATTCCTGGCAGGCCGAGTCGTACGGCAATGATCGCGCACGCCAGCGAAAAGTAGAACGACGAACTCTTCCTCAGTGAGGTCACCCCTTTGAGCGAAAGTCCGGCTGAATGCCTCGACGGCCGCTTCCTTAGCCGCAGTTTCGTCCGTGGTTAAAGAATGAGCAAAGGCGAACACCCGCGGAAAGTATGCTCCGAATCGTGTTCTGTGGAATTCGGTGGCCGCGACCGGATCACGCCTGCTTGCACCGTTCTCTCCACTTAGTCCCATCTCCGCCTCCCGTAAAGAACCAGTTTGTTTCAGGCTAGCAGAGTTGGTAAAAACTGTGACGGCTGCGCCGTTAAGGCATGGTTAGGATCGAGTAAACGTCCCGTAAAGGGTGAAAATGCGGGGCCAGTCGCGGCTGGGCTACTCGGTCTCGATTAGAGTAGCCAGTGGGTCGTCTTCGCGCAGGGCCGATCGCCGCTCCAACATGTAACCAAAGCCGCGAACGCAGAGGATGTAGGGGTTCGTGGTGCGAGAATCGTTGAGCTTGCGGCGCAAGTTCGCGATGTGTACCTTGACGAGATTCTGGGCATCGCGCTCGCCGTAATCATGCTGGTGGACGGCAGAAAGCAGCGCCCGCGGGTCCACCACCCGGCCTGCCTGCTGCGCCAGCACGGCTAGCAGCCGGAATTCGGTCGGCGTAAGCGCCACTATCTTGCCACTCAAGGACACCTGAAACTTCTCGAGGTCCAGGATTAGCTCGCGAATTGCCAGCATCCCGCCGTTCCGGGAGGCCGGACGCGCCCTGCGCATCAAGGCGCGCACGCGTGCGCCGAAGACCGCCGGGTCGACACGCGCCACTACAGCATCGTCCGCTCCCGCGTCGAGCACAGGGATCAGGTCCCCTTCGCGCGGCATGACGACCATCATGGGTGTGTCCTGGAGCCCGCGGATCACCCGGCAGGCGCGAACCGCGAAAGCGTTATTTCGCTGCGCGAGCACGAGAAGTGAAGCGGGCCGCTCACGGCACACCTCGAATAGCTCGTGAAGTTCTGTGCACGAAAAGACCTCGAGCCCGAGTCCCTCGAGGGCCTCGCCCAGCGTTCGCGACCAGACTTCTACGTCCGCGAGGACGTATGCAGCCCGCGTTGCGATCGCGCCGGCGACTTGAGTGGCTTCCGTAGTTGGTCTCATAGCGAAAGTTAAGAACTCCGTGTCCAAGATTGAGGACGGGTAAACCCTGCCCAGCGTTACAGCACTCGCTAGCAATCCTCCCGCCCGCAAGTCTCGTAGCGTCGACCGGTAGCCGGTTACTGCGTACGTTTGACACTCGCCTTCTCGTCTTGCTAGTTTGCAGCCAGCATGCCGAGGCGCTTTAGCAAAGCGGAAGTCGATCGGTTCCTAGGCGGGCGCCGAGTAGCTGTTCTTGGCACCAACGGCGCGGACGGATCACCGGTCCTCACGCCCATCTGGTACCTCTATACAGATGGGCATCTTCTGATGCGGACCGATAAGCAGAGCGTCAAAGCGAAGAACATCGCCCGGGATCCTCGGGTCACAGTCTGTGTCCAGGACGAGCGACCGCCCTACGCGAGCGTTACCGTCTACGGCAAAGCAGCCATCGAGCCGGCTCAGGAAAAGGTCGGCGTCCAGATGGCGAAGCACTACCTCGGCGCCATCGGCGCGGCCGGATATCAGCGCGCGGCCCGCGAAGCCATCGAGAGGGGAGAAGAGGTCACCCTTGTGATTACGCCGGAGCGCGTGCTCACGCAGGACTTCTCCCAGGAGACGCCCTGGTTCGGAAAGGCGTGGCTGGTCCTGAAGCGCGTCCTGCCGCCGGGCCTCTAGCCTGCACTCGGGTCAAGTTCAATCGGACAAGCCAACCCGAGGCGAGCGCCTGCGGGTATGAAGCGAGCGCTGCTCCCAGCAGGAACGGGCCGAATATAGCATGGGTCTTCGATATCCAATGTAGCGGTTGTGGAGCGAGAACTCTAAGGGAAAAGCGGCACAACTGCTGCCGCCCGAAGGACGGCTCGTGAACGCGCCGCCGCCCCGGCTGGGAGCGATTGCGTGGCGACGGTCGCAGTCTTGGCAAGACGCGTCGCCCGGTAGATGCGCAACAGCTCGTAGCTGTACCGCCCGCCTATCCTCTCTCGCGCGCCGACAATGTTTTGCCAGCCGGCGGTGCGGAAGGCTTCCTCGATCTCGGTTCCCTGCTCGGAGGTTAGAAAGCGGGTCAAGTCGATGTCTTCTCCGGCTTCAGCAGCGAGAACGAGGTGACTCATTATCGTGCCGAGCACGAATCCACGTTCTCGCGCGATCTCTTCGGGCGACCGGCCAGCGCGAAACTGTCGCAGCGTCGACGCCGGCGAATCGCCCAGCCGACCGCGCCCGCTTCGTGGCTCCGAACGCATGCCCTCAGCCGGGCGACTAGCCGTGAACTGCAACCGCTCGTTCGAACCAAGGTGCTCAGCGATCTCGCGCAAGAAGAGCGCGCTGAACTCGCGCAGCTTCGTCGCGCCTACGCCGCTTATGCGGGAAAACTCGCGCTCATTGGATGGGTACTCCCGCGCCATCTGGCGCAGAGCGACGTCCGAGAACACCACGTACGCCGGGACATCTCGCTCGTCGGCCAGGCGCTTGCGGAGGGCGCGCAGCCTCTCGAACAGCGTTTCGTCGCATTCGAGCCTCACGCGGGTGGCCTTCGCCGTGGCCTCAACGGCCTCGGGAAGCATCACCTGGCCCCGGCCGGCGAGCACGGCGCGGCCCTCATCGGTCACCTCGAGGACGTTGAAGCGTTCCTCGTCCCGCCTCAAGATGCCCTGACGCACGAGCTCTCGGCCCAGCTCGGCCCACTGCTTGCGGTTGCGCTCTTTTCCGCTGCCGTGCTCGGACAACTGATCGTGCCGCCAGCGAGTGATCTTCTCATTGGTGCTACCGAGCAGAACCTCCGCGACGTGGCCGGCGCCGACGCTGAAGCCGCTCTTTTGCTTGATGCCGAGAAGAGCGCCCAAGAACTTCTCTGCGAGCGCGGTGCCGTCGAACGTCTTACGCGGGAAGAGGCAGTTGTCACAGGCTCCGCAGTTCTCGTTTGCGTACTCCTCGCCGAAATAGGCGAGGAGCTCTCGCCGCCGACAGCCGGCGCTCTCGGCGCACCAGACCATCTCGTCGAGCTTCTTGCGCGTCACCTCTCGCTCATGCGGGTCGGTAATCTCGTCGAGGAAGCGGAGGTATTTCACGGCGTCGCTGTTGCTGAATAAGAGCAGGCATTCGCTCGGTAGGCCGTCTCGTCCGGCGCGGCCGGTCTCCTGGTAGTAGTTCTCGACGCTCCTGGGCAGGTCATAGTGCAGGACGAAGCGCACGTTCGGCTTGTTGATGCCCATGCCAAAGGCGATCGTCGCGCAGATGACGGGCACGTCATCGCGCGCAAACGTCTCCTGGTTCCGGGTGCGTTCCAGCGGCGTGAGACCGGCGTGGTACGGAAGCGCCTTCACGCCGTCGTCGCTCAGCCGCTCGGCGAGAGACTCGGCGCCGCGGCGGCTGTGGCAGTAGACGATCCCGCTCTCGTTCGGCCGCGCTCTTACGAAGTCGAGCACCTGAGAGTACGGGCCCTGCTTGGGAACGACGCGGTATGTCAGGTTCGGCCGGTTAAAGCTGCCGACATGGCAGGCGGGGTCCCGCAGTTTCAGATAGCGGACGATATCCGACCGCACACGCTCCGTCGCCGTCGCGGTCAGCGCCATCAATGGGACCTGCGGCATCTGCTCCCGCAGCGACGCGAGCTGGCGGTACTCCGGCCGGAAGTCGTGGCCCCATTCGCTGACGCAGTGCGCCTCGTCGACGGCGATGAGGCTCACGTTCCAGCGCAGCAACGCGTCGAGGAAGCCGGGCATCATTACGCGCTCCGGCGCGACGTACAGGATGCGATATTCGCCTGAGTTCAATGCCTGGCCCCGTGCCTGCATTTCGCGGGCGTCAAGCGACGAATTTAGGAATGCCGCCTGAACGCCCGCAGCGCGCAAGGCGTCGACCTGGTCCTTCATCAGCGCGATCAGCGGCGAGACGACGACCGTGAGACCGGGCCGCGCCAGCGCCGGGAGCTGGAAGCACAGCGACTTCCCGCCGCCGGTCGGGAGGAGAGCGAACACATCGCGCCCGGCGAGCGAGTCGGCGATGATCTCCTCTTGCAGTGGGAGGAACGAATCGAACCCGAAGTGCTCCTTTAGCAGCGCAAGCAGCGAGCCGTTCTCGGACATGAGGCCCCCTTATTAATGGAGAACGCTGGCGCGGAGTATAAGTGTGACGATTGCTGCGCCGTAAGGGGGAAATGTCACTCCTTTTGAGGCCGGGGTTCTCTGTCTGGACTGAGACTTGAGATGCCTCGCCTCCACCCCCAGTACCGCTCGGCCGGACCCCACTCGCTCGGAATGACCTGCTCACATCTAGATAGCGCCGTTCACCGCTCACGCGTTGACGGGCTGGGGACATGCTTGATACCGTGCGAGCCACCATGCCCGAATTCGATCTCCACATTCGCAACGGCAGCGTTATCGACGGCAGCGGCACGCTCGCGTTCCGCGCGGATGTGGCCGTGCGTGACGGTCGCATCGCTGCCGTGGGCGCGATCGAAGGTGAGGCGGCGCGCGAGATCGACGCGACCGGCCTGACGGTCGCGCCGGGGTTTATCGACGTGCACGCGCACGATGACGATGCGGTGATGAGCACGAGCATGGACTTCAAGCTGATGCAGGGTGTGACGACAGATATCGTCGGGAACTGCGGCGCCGGGATGGCGGCTCCCCGCGACCCTGCGCGGCCGCCGATGCCCGGCGTCAACGTCGTTCTCGGCGCGAGCCACGAAGGCGAGTGGCAAACCTTCGGCGAGTACATGGACGCCGTGGATCGCGCCGATCTCGCCGTCAACGTTGGGTGCTTCATCCCTCACGGCGCAGTTCGCTACTTCGCGATAGGCATGGACCGTACGGAGCCGGACGAAGCGGAGCTGGCGCGAATGCGCGACGCCGTCGCCAGAGGGATGGCCGCCGGCGCGCTCGGGCTCTCAACAGGCCTCATCTACCCGCCGGGCGCATTCGCCGGGACGGAAGAAATTAGTGCGCTGGCGGAGGTGGCGGCGGAACAGGGCGGAGTGTACATGACGCACATGCGCGACGAAGGCGCGCGGCTGCTGGAAGCGATCGAGGAGGCGGTGCGGATCGCGCGAGACGCTGGTCTGCCGC
>VBEI01000062.1 GCA_005882715.1 Chloroflexota bacterium
AGCCGGGCGCGCTGCCTCGCATCTTCGACCGCTTCTTCCGTGCCGATAAGGCCCGCTCCCGCGAAATGGGTGGCACCGGCCTCGGCCTCGCGATCGCTAAATGGATAGCAGAAGCCCACAAGGGAACAATCGCCATCGACAGCACCCCCGGCCGCGGCACTGCCGTAAAGGTGGAGCTCCCGGCATCGGCTTAATGGAAACGCGGAATGCGATCCGAATGTAGGCCGGTACCTTCAGGTGCCGACGAGCTGACCGAGAATTAAGCCCGCGCCAGCTCCGGCCGCCCGGACCAAGTCCAGGCCAGATTCGCGCGGCTGACGCCCATCAGCATCCCATGCAGCGCCGTGGGGTGGACGAACAGGTTTCCGCCCCCGTTCTCGCGTCCGGCGGTATATCGAGAGCCCCGCGCTTCCAGTCGCTCTCGTATCGCCCCCGTATTTCCGGTCTCCGCGTAGCACATGTAAATCGAAGGCCCTCGCCGCGCGAAGAACCGTCCCATCGCCAGCGACGGCTCGGTGATCTGCGTAAGCTCGATGCGGTCCAACCGTGACGGCGGGTCGAACAGGGTCAGCGTTCCCGTGTAACCCCACTGCTCGCTCTTTATCGGACAGAAGCGTGACGCGTCTAGGCCAAACGCGTCCGCATAGAACGAGGCCGCCCCTTCGTGGTCCTCGACAATATTCGTCACCTCGTAAAGCGAGCTAATCAGCCCAACCGGCTCCCGCTCACTCCAGCGCGAAATTACCGTCCGCATGCCGCGCGTCTGGTCGGGCTCGATGAAGATCTGCCCTCCCTCTTCTCTGAAGCGGAGGGCGCGGTCATCCATTCTTCGAGCCAGCGCGCCGGGGTTATCCGTCGAGAACCCCGCCGCGAAAATCCCTTCCCCCCAGCGCTCGAGATGCGACGCCACCGCCCCGTCTCCGGCCGGCTCCAGCAGCTCGAATTCGCTCTCGCCCGCTTGAACAACGGTTCGCTTAGCGTTGAAAACGCGAAGCTCGTCTTCCCGCACCTTCTCCGCCCCCAGGACCTCGGCAAACGCATCCGCAGCCACCATGCAATCGCGCACGGCCAACTGCATTCGATCAACGCGCAGGAGCATGTCGGAAAAAAAGCGACAGCGGCGCCCCTGCGGAAGGACGCCGCTGCCGGTGTTCGACTATCCCTTACCGATGCGGGTCAATTTCGTCCCGCAGACGGGGCAGACTCCCTGCGTCGCGGGCCGCCCGTTCTTCAGCGTTACTTTCTGGGCGTTCTTGATCTCCCGCTTCGTCCGGCACTTCATGCAGTAAGCTTCCATAAAGCTCCTTTCCTTACGTTACGGATACCCATTCCCGAATAGGATAGCGCCCGAAACCCTTAAGTCAACTAGCTTCCCACACGTAATTTGTGAATAAATTGTCGTAATCGGTCTCGTAACGAGCTTTGCATAACTTTTCAACTATCCCCATCGTGTAGGCGGGGGTCGTGCACGAGCGGGAAACGCACAAGCAGAAAGCCAAAGTTATGTGTGTAGCGGAGTGCCTTCAGGCCTCCACGAAAGCCTAGCTCCTTGCTGTGGCTCCTTGCTTCTAGTACCGGTTCAGCGCGTCGACCAGCTGACGCAACCGCCCGAAGCTTGTCTGGCTAAACTCCAGCGCCAGCCGCCTCAACTCAAGCGCGTCGCCGTCGTCGATTTCGCGCGCGCTCGCCTCGACCGGCTGCAAGCCCGGCTCGCGCATGATGTCCGCGAACGATAGCGCCAGCTTTTCGAGATCTTCCCTCGGCGGCAGCCGCAGCAGCCTCAGCACCAACCGTCCGTCCACGTAGCGCTGCGACTGGTAATTCGAGTAGAAGCGCACGATTTCTTGGACGGCCTGCTCTACAGTGTCGGTCCGCTTGACCATCAGCAGGTCTTCCTTCGAAACGAGGCCCCGCTCGAGCAGGCGCTCCTGGACGAACCGCAGCCACTCCGTCCAATAGGTGCCGCCCGGCTCCTCGAGAAGAATGATCGGCTTAACATCGCTCTTGCCGGTCTGCATGAGGGTCAGCAGCTCGAACGCCTCGTCGAGCGTGCCAAAGCCGCCCGGCAGCAGCGCAAAAGCATCGGACTCCTTAAGGAACGTTACCTTGCGCGTGAAAAAATACTTGAAGTTGATCAGCTTGGCGTCGCCTTCAATGAATAAGTTCGGCTCGGACTCCATCGGCAGCCGTATCGCCGCGCCGAAGCTCCGCTCCGCCCCGGCGCCCTCATGGCCGGCGGCCATGATCCCCGGCCCCGCTCCCGTGATCACCATCCAGTTCTTGGCCGCCATCGCCGCCGCGAAATGCCGGGCGACCTCATACGCCGGGTCTTGCGGCACTGTCCGCGCAGAGCCGAAGATGCCCACCTTGCGATAGCTCTTGTAGCCCTTGAAGACCTTGAACGCGTACGCGAACTCCTTCAGCGCCGCGTTCACCAGCTTCATTTCGCCCCGGTCGGATCGGTCCCGATCAAGCCGGAAGCACGTCTTGATCATCTCCTCGAGCAGGTCGGAATCATTGGTGCGGCCGGCTACCGCCACGAGCTCCGCAATCCGTGCGTCGAGCGCCTCATCCCCCGTGCTGTAGTGCCGTCGGCGTGGTTTTTGAGCAACCATCTTCGCAAATTAATTTTAGCATCGGTTGCCCACCGCGCCCAAGGCAACGCTCATCCCAGGGTGGGAGTGCCATCACCCCGCTTACCATTCGCGCTCCCGGCGCTATCATTGCCCCGTGAAGCGCGTAATCATCCACGCCGACCTCGATGCCTTCTACGCCTCCGTTGAGCAGCTTGACGACCCGCAACTGCGCGGCAAGCCTGTCGTCGTCGGAGGGTCGCCCGAAGGGCGGGGCGTCGTCATGGCCGCCTCCTACGAGGCGCGCCGCTTCGGCGTCCGTTCGGCGATGCCGATGAGCCGCGCCCTGCGCCTCTGTCGCCAGGCAATCCGCGTCCCGCCTCGCTTCGACCGCTACAGTGAGGTCTCGCATCAGGTCATGGGGTTGTTCCGTGAGGTCACGCCACTGGTAGAACCGCTCTCGCTCGACGAAGCCTTCCTCGACGCCACAGAGCACGTTGCCGGCTACGGCGGGCCAGAGTCCCTCGCGCGGCACCTCAAAGCCGAGGTGAAGAATCGCACCGGCCTCACCCTTTCAGTAGGCGTGGCCGCTAACAAGCTCGTCGCCAAGATCGCATCCGACAGGGGCAAGCCGGACGGCCTCGTCCTCGTTCCCGCGGGCACCGAAGCCGCGTTCCTCGCGCCCCTCAAGACGCGCGCCCTCTGGGGCGTCGGCCCGAAGGCGGAGGCTGTTCTCGCTGCGGCCGGCTATCACACCATCGGCCAGATCGCCGCTGCCGAACCCGCTCGGCTCGAAGCGGCCCTCGGCTCGCGCGGCCTCTGGTTCCACGCCATGGCCCACGGCATCGATGACAGCCCCGTCTCTACCGACCACGAACGCAAGTCCGTCGGCGCCGAGAACACCTTCCCCCGCGACCTGAGTGATGGCCCCGAGCTACGAGCCGAACTCGACCGCATCGCGGAGAGCGTCGCCCGGCGGCTCGATAAGAGCGGCTTCCGAGCACGAACAATCGTCCTCAAGCTGCGCTACGCCAACTTCCGCACGATCACCCGCCAATCGAGTCGCCCGCTGCCGATCGCCGGCGAGCACGAGGTCGACGCCGCCGCCCACGCCCTCCTCGACGCCGCCGCCAGACCGGGCGACCGCTTCCGCCTAATCGGCATCCACGCTACGAACCTCGTGAAAGGCGAACTGGATCAACTGGGACTATGGGTGCAAACAGAATCTGCACGAGAGACTGGCATTGAACGGTCGATCAAGTCGTGGCTCAAGGCCCAGCCCTGAGCAAGCAAGGCCCGCCTAGAGCCGCTCGACCTTCTCTTCGATATCTTGCGGCAGAACCAGGCCGTGCGACTCCGCGTGCATATGCTCGTGCGGCTGCCTGAAGCGCTCCTGTAGCTCCGCGCTCTCCAGAAGCGTCCTTACGACGCGCGGGTCCCATTGCCTGCCCGCGCCGTCCTGCAGGATCGCCGTCGCCTCTTCCAGCGGCATCGCGTCGCGATAGGGCCGGTCGCTCGTCATCGCGTCGAACGCGTCTACCACCGAGACGATGCGCGCCCCCAACGGGACCTTCTCGCCCGCGAGCCCGTCGGGATATCCCCTGCCGTCCCATCGCTCGTGGTGATGGTAGACCACCGGGTAAGCGTTCATGAGAAAGCCCACCCGCTTGCAGATTTGGCCGCCGGAATAGCAATGCTGCTTGATGATCGTGTACTCCTCGGGCGTCAGCCTGCCGGGCTTCTTCAGAATCGAGTCCGGCACCACGATCTTGCCCATGTCGTGCAGCGCTGCGCCCAGGCGAATGACCTCTATCTCTTTCGCCGGTAGCGCGAGCTTTACACCCATCATGCCCGCGTACTCCGCCAGGCGGCGGCAATGGTCGCCCGTGTACGGATCGCGGCTCTCGATGGCCTCCGTCAGTGCCAGGGCCGTCTCGAACGCCAGGCGGGCGAGCGATTCGCGCTGCCGCGCACTGCGCACCGCGAGCTCCGTCTGTTGCGCCAGCCGCTCGAGCCGCGTGAGCTCTTCAGGCGTAAACTCGCGCGCTTCGCCGTAGCAGACCAATAGCGCGCCGCGCAGCTCGTCGTCCAGGTCGAGTGGGGCCGCAGCGGCGGATACGATTCCCGCCAATGCCGCAAAGTCGCGGAGCTTGTCATATCGGGGGTCCTCGAATACGTTGCGAGACGCCGCCACGCGCCGGTGCAGCATCGCCCAACCGTCAACGCCTTCGCCGTAAGGCGAACCGTCCGGGAAGAAACGGTTGAACACCTCATCCGTGAACCCAACCGGCAGGAACGGGCGCTGCCCCGTCGTGCCGATGGGTACCGTGATGGTGCAAATCTTTGCGCCGCACACTTCCGCTACGCGGCGCGTAATCTCATCCACCACGGTTTGCTCGTCGTTCTCTTTGAGGATTGTCGTGTGGATTGCGGAGAGCGTTTCCAGCTCCCGCTCGCGCCTGTCGTTGCGCGCGCTCACGTCCATCAGTCCACGTTCTGTCGCCTCCAGCTTTGAACGCTGCTGCTGGATGCTCGACCACTGGTTGAGGCTGACGGCCAGGAACAAGTACACCGCCGGCCACCCCAGCCACAGCACGGGCTTTACTGATGGGTCAAGCTTTACACCAAGAAGCTCCATCGCCGGGCTGCTGAACACCGAAGCCAGCCCTGCGATCAGTAGCGCCATCTGCAGCGAGTAGCGGTATGCCACAAAGATAATCGGGATGAAGAACAGCGTCGTGAAAGCGCTCGGCACCTGGCCATCCAGGTACACGAGGAAGCCGATCACTATCGTGGCGGCGGCCGCTAATGCACTCGGCCACGCACGGGTAATTTCACTAATACGAAGCTTCACTGGCAGGGACCTACCTCATATTGGGGTCTGCTGGGTGCCGCTACACTAGCTAACGACGACCCTTTATTAACCCTCGTTACACGTTCTGGGTGGCCGGACGGTGAAAGTTCAGAAATAGTTGAGGCGCCGCTAGTCCGCCATTGAGTATCCGCCGTTTACGCTCAGCACCTGCCCGGTAATCCACTCCCCACGCTCCGATGCCAGGAACGCTACGGCATTCGCGATGTCGCTCGGCTTTCCCAGGCGGTTCAATCCCTTCGCCAGCGGGTACTGGCGCATTATCTGCTCGCCTTGCGCCGCGATCCACGTCTCCGTTGCTTCAGTCTGCGTTGTCGCCGGCGACACGCAATTCACAGTCACGCACGAACGGCCCACCTCTTTCGCCAGCGCCTTGCTGAACCCGATCACCCCTGCTTTCGCCATCGAGTACGCCACCAGCCGCGGCTCGCCGACCCGCCCGGCATCCGAGATGATGTTGATGATACGGCCCCAGCGCCGCTCTGACATGCCTTCGGCCACCGCCCGCGAGCAATTCAGCACCCCATACGTGATCAGCCCCATCGTCCGCTCCCACTGCTCCGGACCGCTTCCCGTGAAGAATCCGCCGGTGCCAGGCACGGCATCGCGCGCGCTTATCGCCGGGATTCCCGCGTTGTTGACGAGGATATCGACGGACCCGAACTCTTCGGCCACGCGCTTCACCATCGCATTCACGGCCGGCAAGTCTGTCACGTCCGCTGAAACACCAATCGCCTGACCGCCCGCCCGTGAGATCTCGCCCGCCGATTCGTCCGCCCTTTCCTGGAACAGGTCATTCACCGCCACCCGCACGCCCTCCTCCGCCAGCGTCAGGCAGATCTGTCGCCCGATCCCGCGCCCCGCACCCGTTACCAACGCCACCCGGCCACGAATCCCAAGGTCCATCTGATCCTCCAAGACTGAAAACCGAAAACCGATAACCGAAAACTCCGGCGAATGTGACCCACGTCACATTATCCCGCCGATGCCAGCCATATTATGACGTCAAAGGCAAGACAAAGAGGTCCGGCCTTACCCCTCCCGCGAGGCCCCGAATGGCGAGTTCGGGGTCTCGGGCTTTTTTCACGAGGAGCGACCTTACAGACAGCAAAGTGACCTCGCGTAGAGTGGCGTCCAGCGCTTGGCCGGCGAACCCGCTAACCACCTAGACTGCCCTTGTCCACGGGAGTAATACCATCCTCATCCCGCTGTGCCTTGGGCCTTATCGGCTAAATCGGTAGCGGTGTCCCTTTTCCTAGCGGGAAAGCCAAGGATGGACGTAATCCGACTCAGTGAAGTGGATCAAGTCAGTCTTTCCGTCGCCGTCGAAGTCACCGGCGTCCCAAAATCCCGCCTGAATGCCGTAGTGGGGACGCTCTTGTAGCGCGCCCGCTGTTACGATGTCAACGCATTATTGTAAATATCTAAATATTCCTACACGTCTCCGCCACAAATGTAAGGAATAGTACAAGCCAGCCCTGATTGCCGCGAACTTGGGCGTCTTCGCCCGGGGTTTAGAGGATCGGAAGGTCCGATTGGGATAGCGCCCGAACTGTGAGAATCAACCCCACCGCCATCAAAGCAAAGGCGCCACCGACTGGAATGACCCGAACGAGGATGGTTTCCGAGCCGATTGTGCCCGCTAACTGGCTCAGGTAGGAGTTGCCCGCCGGGCTGCTCTTGCGAGCGCTCATCCAGTCCAGGAAGCGCCTCGCGTAAATGAGACCGAGACAAACGAGCGTCAGGACCACAGCCAGACCCAGGCTGAAGGCAACGATCAGCAGCAGGCCGAGACCGATCCGGTTGAGCGACACGGCCGCCAGTAGGACTACGAGGGCCGAGGGACTGGGCGTCAGGCCGTCCGCGAGCCCGAGGGCCACCAAACTCTTCCAGGGCGGCGCGCCTGTCGTCACAGGCTCGTGTGAGTGACTGTGGACGTGTGGATGGTCGTCTTCTCGTCGGATCACACCCAAAAGGCGCCGGACGTAGCGCAAGCCCCCCGCGCGGGCGGCAATGAGGCGTACTCCTAGAGCGAGGATCATGAGGGCGGAAGCGAGGCTGAGCCACGGGTAGAGCGTCTCCGGCAGTATGAAGCGTGATCCGAACAATGTGATCAGCCCTAAGGCCAGAACGCCGATGGTGTGTGTGAGCGCGATCGTGAGACCGAGCGATAGCGCTTGCCTGACCGTGCCCTTTGCACCGACGAAGTACGCCGCCACGAACGTCTTGCCGTGGCCCGGCTCCAGGGCGTGGATAGCGCCGAACCCGAGCGCCAGGAGGAGCGACAAGAGCAGCACGGGTAACGTCAGGTCGTGGGTGTCGATGAGCGACGCAAACCCGGCACCCGCGCGCTCGGGTGCCCTGTGCGGCGCCGAGATAGCCGCCGTCACCACGGGAGCGGGTGCTCCGCCGCGCGCGTCAAACGACATCTTCGCCTCCCGGACGTCCAGCGGGCTGGAGAGGAGATCGGCTGGATATGCGGTAAGCTCGTGGCTAACGTCCTCAGTCGAGGCCGTCGAGTTCAGTACAGCTACCCCATCCGCCGGCTGGACGACGATCTCTTTCCAGCCGATACGGTCAGAGTAGTTGTCGTCGCGGTACTCCACAGCAGCGAGCGGGCTGCTGACCGGCGCTTCAAGCAGCAAATTGAGTCGCAAGGTGCGCAGCCCGGCCTGTCCTGCGGGGTAGGAGATGTCCCGCGTCAACACTCGCAAATCGATTGGCGAGCCATTCGCGGTCAGGTGAAGATCATTCACGATCTTCGGCGCCCTTCCATCAAGGTAGGCCTCATTCTCGCTCGCGCTAGGCTGGCCATCCCCGTCGAGATCGATGCTGTCGATCTCCTGGAACGTCGGTATCTCCGCCATGTCCAGAACGTAGCGAACGCGGATGGCGTCCGAATAGAGTTCCAGGCGGCTGTAGCGATTGACAGTGAAGTTGCCGAGCGGATGCGCGTCCGCGTGCGGCGGCCTCGCCAGCGCAAGCGCTACCAGCGCGAGGACCGAGACAGTGATCGCGGCGGCTGTGGCGCTTAGTCGAAACGTCATCTCAGTTTGTCACAGGATACGGTCAGCTCATCCGGAAGTCCTGGCGCCTCCACTTCCGCGTCGGAACGTTGGGTGCCTAACAGTATTTCGCGGGTCCGGTAGCGACAGATCATCGAGAATTGGGCGGAAGCCAAAAAATTCCTGTAGAGCTTATGAATGTCTAGCGCAGAGGACAGGGAGGCCATCCCACCTCCTTCGAGAGCCGCCCTGCTATGGCGGCCCCGGCTACCGGCCTCCCACTCTTTTCGCCATTCTGACCGGCGTGGCCTCCCGCCCCGAACACAATCTCCGCAGCGCTCGCTACTAGCAGTGCTGCGCGAAGAGGCCTGCCATTCGGGTGATGTCCCCGATTATGTCGACGAGCCCGTCGTTGTTGATGTCGGGCGGCCAGGAGTCGAGCCCGCAGGCGGACGAGGGGTTGGTTCCAATGACCGCCTCGGCCGCATCAGACCAAGTGTCGCCGTCGGAATCGACCGCAGTCGGCATTAGCGTCGGCGTCGGGGTTCCCGTGGATATCGGCGAGACGGTTGGCTGTTGAGGGGGCTGGTAGCCGTCGACGTTGATCCTTCGAAACGATCGGCCTCCACAGTCGGGTCCCAGGCGCCTCCCACGAAGAATTCCAACCTCAATGTGGTACTACGTGTGCTATTCAGGGTCCCGTTTACGATCAGCGGCTCACCGATAACATCCGACTTGAGGCGCTTGTGAGGACGGGGTAGTTCTGCACGTCATTGGCGCTGCTATTGGCGTCTTGCGGGTCGTTGGCGGTTCTCCCACCCGGGATAGATCGATGCCCAATCGACCATTGCCGCTGAGGTGTTCCCCAGTGGTCTTGAGGTCCGCGAGGTTGTATCGAGCAACAACGGCGTCGCCGGCTTCACCGACTCAAAAAGGGTGGAGCCGATCCCTCGTAGCACGGCTGAAGCGGCGCCAAATGTGTTGCATTCCGTTGCATTTTGTTGCATTTTGGCGCGCCGAATCGCCACTCGACTAGCCGACGTCGATCGGCGGGCTCAACGGACGTGCTCGTTGTATTGGCCTTGAGCGGACGACGGCTGCGCCGAGTCGGGGCCTTTGTGGCCCGCCAACTGTTGGTGCAAAGGATAGCCTCATAGGTCTGCTCGAGCGCGGCACGCATCGCCGCCAACGAATCAGCGCTTTGTCGACTGCCGCCCTCGTCAGGGAAAGGCTCCCTTATCACCTCGGATC
>VBEI01000063.1 GCA_005882715.1 Chloroflexota bacterium
GGCGCCGCCGAGTTCATGCAATACCGCGGCCCGCCCCGGTCCCGGCCCGGCCGCCTCTATCCCGCCTACGCCGCCGTGGCACGCTGATTCGCGTGCTCTACCGCCCAATTCAGAGCGTAGTCCGCAACCTCCTCCCAGCCGGCCTGGCCGAGCGTGAAGTGCGAGCGCTCCGGGAACTCCTTGTAATCAGTGAGGGCCTTTGACTTCTTGTAGAGGTTGAAGTTGGCCTTGGTCGTGGACGCTGGCACGATGTGGTCCTTGCCGCCGGCGATCATGAGGAGCGGTGGACGGTCGTCGTTGTGGAAGTTCACAGCCGTGGCGGAACGGGGGTTGAAGTTGGCAACGCTCGCCTGAAAGAGGACATGGTCCGGTCCAGGCACCGCATAGCGCTCGTACGCCTTCTTCGATTCCTCTTCGCTCAGAAGGTTGCCGAATGCGTAGTGAAACTGACCTTCGCTGAGCGCGCCCACTTTGTTCAGGTTGAACGGGTTAATCGTGAACGGAAGCGACACCTTAAGCGTTGAGAAGGGCAGCCCTAAGACGCCTTTGGCCGGCGCTGAGTCGATCGCGACGCCGGCAGAGCCGAGGCCGCGGTCGACAAGGATCTGCGTGAACAAGCCGCCGAACGAGTGGCCCATGATGATCGGTGGGGACGACTGCTCTCGGACGACTGCCTCGTAGTGGTCGGCGATCTCCGTGACACCGAGGTTGCCGATCTCCTTCGGTGGGTTGCGGCGCAGCTCCTCGATGTCCCCCTCCATCCCCGGCCAGCTCCGCGCGACTACCTTGAAACCCTTCTGCTTATAGCGCTCGGCCCAGTGCTCCCAGCTCAGGGCCGTCATCCAAAGTCCGTTGATGAGGACGATCGTGTCAGGCTTCGATCCGTTTGCCGCCATATTTCGCTCCTTACGCTCGGGCCCACTTTAGTGGGCGTGGGCATTCCCAGCGTCGTCGGCGGCGAGGGGAAGCCATAGCGATCAAGTGGAGAGGCTTGGGAGGGTTCCGGTCCGAATCCACCGAAGCGCCCGCCCCACCGTTCCCGGCGATTCGCAGCCAAGATTCTACTCCCCGCGCGTACACTTGGGAAGTCGGACCGCTAGTTCCCCCGACGATCTGCTGGGAGTGCCATTTTCCCCCTTAGAGCTTGCGCCCCAATCCGCTACTCTGGACACAGAGGCCTACTATGCAGCGAAATTCTTCAGTGAAATTCTGTGACCTTCCGTGGACAGCCGAAGCGACCACGCGGCCGCTTAGATTGATTCAGACCCTCCCTATTCTTGAATCGGACTCAATCAGACAAATTAGCACCAGCTCACACACGGATGGAGCACAAAAAGAAAAATCACGCTCCGACTCAATCAGACACCACGAACGGCCCGCCAAAACCAATCAAAAACCAAACACGAAATCACCATTGATTGACCCCAGAAATCGCCCGATTGAACCCCAGTTGCCGGTCAGACGGCTGGCAGCCTCGTCCCGCTTGTCCGGCTGGTCTGCCGGCTAGCCGGCTTGGCCCGCCTCGTCCAGCTCCAGCGCCACCGAGTTCATGCAGTACCGCAGCCCGCCTCGGTCCTGAGGCCCGTCCGGGAACACGTGCCCCAGGTGCGACCCGCACCGAGCGCAGCGCACCTCCGTCCGCACCATCCCGTGCGCTCGGTCCTCCAGCAGCTCCACGGCCTCCGGCGAGACTGTCTCCGTGAAGCTCGGCCATCCGCAGCCGGAGTGGTACTTCGTGTCGCTCTCGAACAGCGGGTTCCCGCAGGCGCCGCAGCGGTAGAGGCCTGGGTCCTCGGTGTCCGTGTACGCGCCCGTGAACGCCCGCTCCGTCCCCGCCTGCCGCAGCACGGCATATGCCTCCGGCGACAGCTTCCGCCGCCACTCCTCGTCCGACGCCGGCACCTCCTTCAACCCACTCTGACCTCCGACCTCCGACGTCTGACCTCTGACTTCTGACATCTCGCCCTCCTGGCTCCTTACTCCTAACTCCTGGCTCCTTCGGGTATCGTGCACGCCACACCTGTCCCCTTCAGCCCGCAGTACCCGTTCGGCACCTTGTGCAGGTACTGCTGGTGGTAGTCCTCGGCGTAGTAGAAGGGCCCCGCCGGCACGATCTCCGTCGTGATCGGCTTCTTGCCGGCCGCCTCGAGCGCACGGTTGTACTCGTCGCGCACCATCTCCGCCACGCGCCTCTGCTCCTCGTTCGCGTAGTAGATCGCTGACCGGTACTGCGTGCCCACGTCGTTCCCTTGGCGCATCCCCTGCGTCGGGTCGTGCTCCTCGAAAAACGTCTTCAGCAGCGACTCGTACGACACCTTCTTCGGGTCGAACGCCACGAGCACCGCCTCCGCGTGCCCCGTGCGCCCCGAGCATACCTCCTCGTACGTCGGATTCGGTGTCAACCCGCCCGCATACCCGACCGCCGTCGTATACACGCCCGGCATTAGCCAGAACAGCCGCTCCGCACCCCAGAAGCACCCCAGCGCGAACACCGCCGTCTCGATCCCCTCTGGGAACGGCGGCTCGAGCGGCGTGCCGAGCACCTCATGCCGCTCCGGCACGTCGAACGCCGGCCGCTCGCGCCCCGGCAACGCCTCCTCCGGCGAAATCATCTTCACATCACGCTTGAACAGCTGCATGGGCGGCACCTCCAGTCACTTCTACGATATCACTTCGCCACTTAGATCACGCTCGAACACTCACCGCCGAGCCCGCCATCCGCTCCGGGGGCCAGGCTTTAACCAGGCAAACACCCGTTCAACCCAACGCCACCCTTCGGCCCGATAACCCCCCGCGGCCGCACAGTAACTCAGCCTGACCCGGTGCTCTGAGACGTGCGCGCCTCACCCACCGCCCGGTGCAAGAACGCCCGCAGTCGTTCCCCCACTTCGGTTGGCCTCAAATGCACGAGACCAATGTCGTGATATCCCTCGAGCCAATGCTCGTATTGGGGCCATGCGTGGTAACCGCGGTACAGGTCGAAGTACCACAGGTGTTCGAGCCGCTTGCCGGCGAGGCGCTCGTAGTCATCGCGAAACCGATCGGCCACCTCGGGACCATGGCTGAGTACCATATCGATCCGACATTGCGACACGTCTGTCCTCGGGTCGCCCACCTCTGCGGTTGTCCAATCGATGATGCCGGTGATACGCCCCCGGGACGCCACCGTATTACCTGACCAGAAGTCATCATGGACAAGAGTCGGCCCCGAGAAGTCGATCTGGTGGAGCTCCGAGTCGAGAACGGAGAGCATATCAACGGCGAGCGGATCGACCAGCGGCTCAGTCCGCCACTGCTCAATGCGAGCACGCATGCCGTCCCGCAGCTGGACATGCAACAAGGATAGGTCGAATCGCTCCGGTCTAACATTGTGCAGCTGCCTCAGAACATCGGCCAAACCTCTGGTCCAATTTCCGAGGTTCGTCGTCGGGAAGAGCGGTCGGCCCGGCAAGTAAGACATTACGATGGCCGGCACGCCGAAATAGTGTCCCTCGGAGTCGAGAAGGATCGGCCGCGGCGCCGGAACCGCGGCTCGCTCGACAAGGCGAAGGATCTCGAATTCGTGAGCGACGTGGCCGGGCGTCGAGAATCGATGCCCTTCGCGCACGAAACGGCGCAGCGTCACCTTCCCGCGGCTGCCGTCCGCGCGCCGGATGTCAAGCACGTCCATGCGGCAGCCTAGGCCGCCCGGCAGCCTTCGCCTCTTGACGACACATCCGCCGGGCGCAATCTGGTCGAGAAGGGCTGTGAGCTCCGCTCGCTTGGGCGCGAGTCTACGCGCTGCGAAGTCCACTCAACCTCCGGATGTGCCGAACCCGTATGCCGGCGCACCGATGACCTTCGGCCCCTGCTCTGATGTTAGACCTCCCCGTCCCTAGGCCTCCATCACCACCCGAAACCCATAATCGTTGTACCTGTAATCCGGCGGAATGCTGCTCCGCGCCGCGCAGCGGCTCACCTTCACAGCATGCCGCCACGCGCCTCCGCGCGATGCCTTCCGCTCGGGCAAATGGGGCGCGGGGACCGCGCCCTTCGGCGGTCCCTGCGGGTCGACCTCCGGCGAGACCGCGTAGTAGCCAGGGTCGTACCAGTCCGAGCACCACTCGTGCACGTTGAAGCCGATGTCGATGAGGCCGTACCCGTTTGCTGGCGCGGCGCCCACCTGCCACGTCGCGTCCTGCTGAAAGCGTCCGCCTTCGCCGTCGAACGGCTCGTCACCCCAGGGGTACCTCGCACCGTCCACACCGCCGAGCGCCGCCTTCTCCCACTCCGCCTCGGTGGGCAGCCGAAACCAAGCGCCATGAACTCCGCTCAGCCAATCGCAGTATGCGACAGCGTCGAACCAGCTTGCGCCCACGACTGGCTGCAACGGATTGTTGAACGCCGGGACGTTCCAGAAGCGTGGAAGCTCGTGGCCGGTCGCGGCCAGGAAGGCGGCGTAGTCCTCGTTCGTCGCTGGAAGCACCGCCATCCGAAACGCTGATAGCGACACGCGATGCGCCGGCCGTTCATCGGGGCGGCCATTGTCATTACCCATCGTGAACGACCCGGCGGGAATAAGTACGGTCTCGATCTGGCTTACCGGAGTCGTCACAGGGCGATTGTACGCCGAATCTCGGAACGTCCGGCTCTCAGGTCTACAGCAAAAGGTTCGCCCCACGTACCTAATAATCGGTACATCATTTCTCTTGACGTCGCTCGCGCTTCCCCGTAATGTGCCAACTTACAGGCGAAGCGAGGGTGGGGGTTGTAATCCCGAGTCTAGCTTGCGGCAGACTCGCGGGCGGTCTTGCTTCGCCTAATCTTTTATCCGCGACCTACGTTCGTTTCAACGCCCGGTAGAGCTGCCCGAGAATCCCGCTCTCGGCGTGCGGCGCAGCCATCCACACATGGCTCGCCGGCAAGGTCTCGCTGAAGCGCTTGGCCGACCACCACGTCGGCGCTTGGTCCTTCGGATCGGCGAACGCCATGCACTCCACGCACATTTCGCAGCGCTCCACCGCGTCCGGGCACGGCGTCGCGCAGTACGGAAAGCATTCCTCTAGCGCACCGTCTCGGCGGCCATGCGTCGAATAGAAACAGTGCCAGACGAACGGGTGCCCGCAATTGCAAACGCAGTGACCGAACAGCCGCGCAGGAACGACAGCGGAACGGGCGCTCGCCCGCTGCTCGGAGAGGGTGTGGCGCGTGAAGGTCCCAGGCATCGCGAAGGTAAGGACGCGTCCCAGCCCCGTTTCCTTGCGCTCCACGTGAGGTTCGGGCGTTCGGGCTGCCGGCCGTTAGCAACGCCGCTGCTCGCGCGGACGGTGGGTGAGGTACCCCCGTTTGGCAACGAAGGATGGCGCCATTCTCTACGCCTAACAGCGTGAACCCGCCCCAGTCTGCCAGCCTCAGTCGAACGGTGTCGAAGGAAAGAGCGGAGCGCCGTCGTCGCTCGCCCCAAAACCACGCCACATTCCGCCGGAGGCCGGGGGTTTGGGGGTGTCCCCCAACAACCTGCCCGGGCGGGTGGGCGGGAAAGGGGCCGCTCGGGACACAAGGCACAGGCTGGCGTTTTCAGCTAACCCGGCGCAGGTGACCCCACTCAGCGCTCGTCCTGAGGACACGCCCCTCCCAGCTCATCAAGAGGTGTGTCCCGAGCGCGCTCTGCGGCTAAACTAACGCCGTGAGTTACGAGTACGACCTGATCGTCGCCGGCGCCGGCTCCGGCGGATGCGTCGTCGCCGCCCGAGTCTCCGAAGACCCGCGCATCCGCGTCCTCCTGATCGAGTCCGGACCCGACTATCCAAACCTCGAGGCCCTGCCCGAAGACCTCCGCAACGTCAATCACGCCTCCTTCGCAGACCACGACTGGCGCCTCGAATACACGCCAAGTAGCACGAGCCGCGCGCTGCCCTTCGCCCGCGGCCGCGTCGTCGGCGGCTCCTCCGCCGTAAACACGGCCATCGCCCTCCGCGGCGTTCCCGAGGACTTCGACGAGTGGGCCCGGCTCGGCAATCCCCTTTGGAGCTGGGAGCGCATCCTCCCCGCCTTTATCCGGCTTGAGACCGACCTTGACTTCCCGGACGCGCCCTACCACGGCACGACCGGCCCGCTTCCTATCCGTCGCCATACTCGCAACGAGCTTGTGTCCTTCCAGGCCGCCTGTATGGATGCCTTTTGCGAGCTTGGCTACCCGGAATGCGCCGACCACAACGATCCCGCGTCCACAGGCTTCGGTCCCCATCCCATGAACAAGCGCGGCGACCTCCGCATTAGCGCCGCAATTGCCTACTTGGCCATGGCCCGCGATCGGCCCAACCTCTCGGTCCTGCCCGACACGGACCTCCAACGCGTGGTCTTCAAGGACGGCGCCGTCTGCGCTGTCGAGGTAAGGACGAAAGGCGCGATCCAGTCGATTTCCGCCCCGCACGTCGTACTTGCCTGCGGGGCGATCCATACGCCGGCGGCGCTCACCCGCTCCGGCATCGGCCCTCGCGACATCCTCGACCGGCTCGGTGTCGGCGTGGTGGCAGCCCTCGAAGGCGTGGGGCGCAACCTCATGGACCACCCCGCGATCGGGCCGACCCTCTACCCACAAGCTGGTGTCGTCGATTGGGACATGCCGGTGATCCAGACGACGCTGCGCTACACAGCTTCGGTCAGTGACGACCGGAACGACATGCAACTCGAGCCGCTAACGTTCATGCATCAGGTGGGCGGGCGGATGCTCTGCGGCATCGCCGCCTGCGTCTTCAAATCTTACTCAAGGGGACGCCTCGAGTTCGACAGCGCGGACATCGACACCCAACCACGCATCCTCCCCGACTACCTCTCCGACGAACGCGACTACGCCAAGCTAAGAGACGGCCTGGCCCGCGCTATGCAGCTCTGCGAGACGCGAGCCGTTAAGGCGGTCACGAGAGGCGTCCGCCGCCCAACGCCGGAGGAGCTGGCGGACGAGCACATGCTCGAGAGCTGGATGCGCCGCAACGTCGCGACCGGCGCCCACCCCGCCTGCACCTCACGCATGGGCCCGCCCGACGATCCGATGTCGGTCGCCGACGAACGCGGCCGCGTCCTCGGTGTACGCAATCTCCGGCTCGCCGACGCCTCCCTTATGCCTGTGATCCCACGCGCCAATACAAACATCCCCACCATAATGCTTGCCGAGCGCATCGCCGAGTTCACGCTCGCCGATCTCGCGCCTTAGGCCGCCTTGACCCGTAGTTTTGGCGTGCTTCGACGTGCAGAAGAACCCCTGGGTAACTAAGCGAGCGCTCGCTCCGTTTTGTACATAACCGCGGAAAAACCCGCGCCCGCCTCTTCACAACGGGCGCCAAAACCGTTAGGTTCGAGCCGTGAGTTTACAGCCTCAGGCCCGCCGGCCCGGCCAGACGCTCACCGGAAAGCGGCGCCACGCCTTTGCGCCGGCAGAGGATGTCGAGCTGCGCGCTCCCGCGCTCGATAACCTCTTCTACGATGCCGCCAAACTGCTCGGAAATTCCCCATCTTTCGCGACCCAGGCCGCCGTCGAGGCGGCAATGGACTACCTGGCCGAATGCGACGACTTCATGTCCCGCCTTGAAGCACACGCCCGCTCGCGTCTGGGCCGTGCGCGCAGGCAGGACACGAATGCCGACGACACGGCTTTCGACGACCTGATGGTCGATCTAATGATCGCCGTTCAGGACCGCGTAACCGACTGGGTTCGTCTGGATTTGCCCAGGCGGGCTGTCCCGCACGGCTAACCTCAGCTCGCCCACCATCGCCACCAACATCTGGCCGCGCGTAACTTCATGGCATAATCTGCAGCGATAACTGCGACGATCATTCGATGCGATCATTTGAGCCTACCGATGCCCTTCGTCTCCTGAACGGCGGCCCTGTCGTCCTCCTCACGACCCGCTTCCGCAACGAGACCAACGTAATGCCCGCCATCTGGACCGTTCCGCTCTCCCGCCGCCCGCCCTTCATCGGCGTCGCAGTCAATCACGCCCGCCATACGCACGACATGGTCCGCTTCGCGGAGGAGTTTGCGCTCAACTTCCCCGGTCGGGACCTCATGAACCACACGCACTACTTCGGCGCCGTCTCCGGGGCGAATGTCGGCAAGCTCGAGCTCGCGAAGCTGGCTACCTTCAAGGCCTCGAAGATCGGCGCCCCGCTCATCGAGAACTGTCTGGCCTATGTGGAGTGCTCACTCGAAGACGCGCTACGCGTCGGCGATCACACGCTTTTCGTCGGCCGTATTCTCGTCGTCCAGGCCGAGCCCGAAGCCTTCGACGGTACCTGGCTCATCGACGACCCGGACTACCGGCCCCTCCACTATCTCGGGATCGACCGCTACGCCGTCCTCGGCGAGCGCCTCACCGCCGAACTTCGCACGACCGAAGAAGGCGCCATCGAGCTCGCCGAATCACCCGAAGAACGCGAGCGCCGCGAGGAAGAAGAGGCGAAGGAGGCCGAACGGCACCGTCGCGAAGGCGAAGACGGGCGCTAGGTGCTAGAGCGCGAGTGGTAGGTGCTAGACGTGGTGCTTGAGAAGCGGATTGTCTATGCCGCCGTTCATGACGCACGTTCCCTGACCGGGCTGCCTGCGCTGATCACCTTTGGTCGCTCATGCCGCGGCTGGTAAACGCCGAGCTTCCCACCACCTGGCAGCCTCAGTTGGGTGAGCAAGCCCCAGCCTTCGTCGGTAATCGGGTCGCAGACGATGCCGTGCTTGTCCATTTCCGTGACGAACGCCGTGATCTCGTCGCACATTAGATAGAGCTCGTGAACATCGTTCTGCTCAGACGGGTGCACTGCGACTTCCGCCGGTGGCAATCCAAAGATCAGCCATCCCTCACCCACATCGACATTCGGTAGCTTGAGGACATCGCGCAGGAAAGCACGGTCGGCGTCGGGACTGCTGCTATAGATAATTGAATGAGCACCGATGATCATAGTAGGTCCTCCCCTGTATCTCGGCTAACCGTATGGCTCTGCCTTTGAAGGCTCCTCATCCGACCCCTGTACGACTTCTTCGACGGCCAGCCCAGCGAACCTGAAAAGCTCGCCACGCAGGTCCTGCAATGCCTGCACCGCGTTGCCGTTGTACGCCGAGCTATGGTGACCGGCAAGCACTTTCGGCTCCAGGGCCACCAATCGGTCGAAGACGGCACCCGTGTGGGGGCCAACCGGCAGATAGCCGGGCAAGTCTTTGAGCGCCGACATCGACTGCTCGATGATGTCGCTCTCCGTTACGGGCTGGGGTTTGCCGAAGACCGTGAACAGATCGCTGCAGAAGAGGGTTCCAGTCGTCTCTTCGAAGACGAGGATCGCGTCCCAGGCGTGCGGCACATGCGGCGTGATGAGAAAACGCAGCTTCTTCTGCCCCAGGTCCAGCACTTCGTTGTCGCCAAGACCGCGGACCGCCCGGTCGAAGAAGTCCCCGACGCTGAGCATTACGCCGATCTGGCCATGCACCGGCTCGGCTTTGGGCGCGACACCAAGAAACTCGTTCAGCGCCCCGCACTCATCCGACTCGAGGTGAGACCAGCTGATGTACGACAGCGAGGCCGGGTCGACTACCTTCTTCACCGCTTCCAACGTCTGCGGGAAAAGCCCCTTCGATTCGATCCGGTATGGAACAGCAGCGGCTTCTCTCCTTTGATCAGGAACTGGCTGAACTCTACCGGCGCGTAATTCCCATCGAAGCTTGAGATGCGATAAATCCCATCGGCGATTTCGTGGACGTCGGACACGGCAACCTCCTTCTCTCAGCACTGGGATTGTAGGCGAACGCTCTTTCGTTGCCAACCGGTGTCCGAACTTGACTTTCACGTGAAGGTTGGTATCCTTCCGCGGTGGAGGGCAGTTCCCGGGCCTCACCAAAAGGAGGTTCCGAATGATAGCGTCCAAGGCTGAGCTACTGGACAAGCTCCGCACGAGCGGCGACCAGGTCGTTTCCAAACTGCGTGGCCTGCCACCAGAGAGTTTCGAACAAGGCCGCTACGAAAGCGGCTGGAATGGCCGCCAGATTCTCGCCCACATTGCTTCCATTGAGTGGACCTATCCGCGGCTGATCGACGTCGCGCGCGAGGCGCAGTCGCCCAAGCCCGCGGAAGCGCCGAAGGAAGCGTCCGCCGAGCCGGCCACCCGAGCCGCGCGTGGGGGGATCAACGATTATAACGGGCGCCAGGTCGAAAAGCGCGCCCAAATGAGCGTGGCGGAGCTGATCGATGAGTTCGAGACGAACCGCGCGAAGACAATCGCCGCCTTCGAGCAGGCCGACGAATCGCTGCTCAGCCAGTCGATCAAGTCAGCCGGCGGGATAACCGGCCAGCTGGCGGACGTCGTCTCGATGATCGCTATCGCCCATGTCGACCAGCACGCCCGCGACATCGCCGGTTCATAGGATGCCCGGCCTTCCGTTCGTGCTGAGCTTGTCGAAGCATCGATTACGCCAGCGCAGGCTGAGTTCACCGAAGCCGGAGCGCGCTTTCGGAACAACCTCACGCCGGTCCCGCGGATCCCCGGTATGAGTGCCGCCGCAACCGCGATGCAGGAGCGCCTGAAGGGCCTCTTCGCCGATACCCTCGGCATGCGCTTCGTTGAAGTGACCGCGGATCGCGTGCGCGCGGAGCTCGACGTCCGCGAAGAGCTCTGTACCGTCCCCGGCATCATGCACGGCGGCGCGATCATGGCGTTCGCGGACACGCTCGGGGGCGTCGCGACCTCACTCAATCTCCCGCCGGGCGCCGGGACCACCACCATCGAGTCCAAGACCAACTTCCTCGCCGCCGCCCGAACCGGCCAGACAGTCCGCGGCGAATGCGTTCCCCTCCATCGTGGCAAGCAGACGCTCGTTTGGCAGACCCGCGTGACAGTCGAGGACCGCCTTGTAGCGCTCGTTACCCAGTCACAGATCGTCCTCGGGCTGAAGCAGACGCCCCAAGAGGTGCTCGCGGCCCTCTTCGCAGAGAAGCCGGTCGACGAGCAGAAGGCACTTCTCGCGACGCTAGAGCGGGCCGGCGCCGGGCTGTACCGCGCCTGGGCGGCCAATGAGGCGGACTCGACCGTGAAAGAGGCGCTACTTGCAGCGGCCGAGCGAGAAGACGAGAACGCGCGGACCCTTGAGAAGCCAAGCGACTGAATGAGGCCGAACGTAGGAGCGAGGCACCCACGCAATCGGGGGCGTAGTCATCGACGCCGCGTCCCTTTCGAGCCGACTTTTCGCTACAAGGACTGCCTCGCGCTTACAACGCTGTCCACCGTCCCGGAATCTGTGAGAACCTTGACGCGCACGTTAGAGTCCTCGTATCATCACGATGGCCGCAGAGGCGGGTCCAGACCAGCGATCGCGCTGATTATGGATACTGAAAACGATAACCTACAAACTGCGACCGAAGGGAGCCAATCATGGACTTTCGCTTCACATCTGAGGAAGAAGCCTTCCGCACGGAAGTCCACGACTTCATCGAGAAGGACTGTCCGAAGGAGCTGCGCGGCGGCGACGTCTCCTTCTTCGAGCAGGCGGGTAACCTCTTCGCCTGGCGCAAGAAGGTGGCCCAGAAGGGATGGGTCGCGCCGGCCTGGCCGAAAGAGTACGGCGGAGCGGGAATGTCGATTATGGAGCAGTTTATCTACAGCATGGAGACGGCACGCATGCGCGCTCCGGCACCGATCTTCATCGGCGCGCTCGCCGTGGCCGTCATCGGGCCCACGATCATCATCTACGGCTCAGAAGAGCAGAAGAAGAAGCACATCCCGAAGATCCTCGCCGGCGAAGAGATGTGGTGCCAGGGCTTCTCCGAGCCCGGCTCCGGCTCAGACCTCGCCTCCCTCCAGACCCGCGCTGTCAAGGACGGCGACGACTACGTCATCAACGGCCAAAAGATCTGGACCACGCTCGCCCACATGTCGCAGTACATGCTCCTCCTTGCGCGCACCGACCCCGATGTCCCGAAGCACAAGGGCCTCTCGTACTTCATCGTGCCGATGAACTCGCCCGGCGTCACAGTCCGCCCGCTCATGAACATGGCCGGTACGCACGAGTTCAACGAGGTCTTCTTTGACAACGTCCGCATCCCCGCCCAAAACCTCGTCGGCGAAGAACACCGCGGCTGGTACCAAGCGGTGACCACGCTCGACATCGAGCGCTCGAACATCGGCTCGGCCGTCGGCCAGCAGCAGAATGTCGAGGACCTAATCAAGTTCGCCCGCGACAACCAGAGCGACGGCGTCGTGCGCATCAAGTCCGACCCTGCCCTACGCACAGAGCTGGCGGAGCGCTACCTCGAGACAGAAGTAGCAATGAGCCTGTCCTCCCGCGTCGTCTCCATGCAGTCGAAGGGCATGATCCCAAATTACGAGGCCTCTGCCGTGAAGCTGTACTCGATGGAGCTGAACCAGCGCATAGCGAACACCGGCGTCCGCCTCATGGGCCTGTACGGCCCGCTCGCCCGGGGAAGCAGACTATCGCCGATGAAGGGACGGATGTCCTACGCCTACATTCGCAACGTGGCGAACACGATCGAGGGCGGCACGTCAGAGGTGCAGCGGAACATCGTCGCCCAGCGCGGCTTAGGTCTTCCCCGAGAATAGTCGCGCCCAAGCGTAGGAATGTAACCCGTTACCTTAAGCTACGGCCTTGCGACACAAGCAGCAAAGGCGCCGAGTGGCCTCAGCTGACCGACGTTCGTCCCGCGCCTAAATCCTCGGCGGCATGGTGTAGCCGTCGAACTCGGCTTCCTCTTCGGAGCGACGGCCAATCAACAGCATCGCCATCAGTGCGACCACTACCGCCATAAGCCCGAACAGCG
>VBEI01000064.1 GCA_005882715.1 Chloroflexota bacterium
TGCAGCAATGTGGTGATTTCGCCCTCGACGCTCCCGAAGCCAACCGTGGTTACGCGGAAGCCGTCGCTCCCGTCTGCCCTCTGGACGACACCGACCAGGGGCTTGGCAGTGTCAACTGCGTCCTCTTTATCACCGGTGAGCCTGGCTGTTACGAGTGCTGTGTGCCCGTCCTCCGAGACCAGCCCCTCGCCGCCGTTTCGGTAGCTCGCCACCGAATCAACCCCGTCAGCCGCCTCCAGGTCACCGACGAGCGAGTCGACGAAGCCTGCGAACGCTGCTTCGTCCGCCGTCGTCGTCTGTGACTCGACAATGATGAACTCCTCGGGCGGCGTCTGCTCACGAAGGCGCGCCTTGATGAGGTCCTGCGCCTTCGTCGCTTCCGTGCCTGCGGTCGCCGTGTTCGACGATGACTTCATCATTCCAGATGCGCCGAACGCGACGACCACCAGCAGCACCCATGCCCCGAGCACCCGCCAGGGATGGTGGGCCGCGGCGCGGGTGATCCAGCCCGTCAGACCGAGGTGTCCGCCGGTGCTAGACTGATTCTTCCTTGACTGTGAGCCATGCATTTCTACTCTTGCTCCTTTCGCGTAATTCGTTCCGTTTGGTCCGTGATCTTGCCCAAAGCCTCTGTCGTCTTGCCCAATGCCCCTCCTTTCACTTTCTCCGCGGCCATTCGGATCGCCCCGAGGAGATCGCCGTCCATCTGTTGCTTGCCCATGAAGGCGACGGCGCCGGCGGCAAGCGCTCGCTCGATCGTCGCCCGATCGTCATGCAGGCTCAGGATCACCACCGCTGCTTGCGGGACGCGGGCGGCAAGCTCGCGCGTGGCCGAAATGCCGTCGATGACCGGCAGGTTGACGTCCATCAGGACAACATCCGGCGACAACAGGCCGGCCAGATCGACGGCCGTGGCCCCATCTGCCGCCTCGCCCACCACGCAGATATCCGCCTCGAGTCCGAGACGCATTAACAGCCCGCGCAGCACCTTTGGTTCGTCGTCTACAAGCAAGACTCGTATTGGTTCCATCACACAGCTAGTCTCGCCCCCGGCTGTCGTGCTCGAATCGTGCCTGCGACGGGTTGGGACCCCCGACCTCTGCCCGACCCGACGCCTCCGTCAAAGGTCGGAGAGCCATTCCCGAGCCGCGCTGCGGGCGCTAGGGATGTCCAAGCGAGTCGCTATAATGGCTGCGGGGCGCTCCATGACGATTCGTGTACTCATCGCCGACGACCATGCCGTCGTACGCCAGGGCTTGCGCATGTTCCTCGCTCTTGACGCCGAGCTCGAGGTGGTCGGCGAGGCGGAAGACGGCACGCAGGCACTTAGTAGGGCAGTGGAGCTGCGCCCGGATGTGGTCCTGATGGACATGCTGATGCCGGTCATGGACGGCGTGGCCGCCACCGAAGCGATCCGCGGCGAGCTGCCCGACACCGAGGTAATCGCTCTGACCAGCGTCCTGGACGACTCCTCGGTCGTCGGCGCGGTGAAAGCGGGCGCCATCGGCTACCTTCTGAAGGACACCAACGCCGAGGAGCTGTGCCGCGCGATCAAGGCTGCCGCCGGAGGGCAGGTGCAGCTCGCGCCCCAGGCAGCCGCCCGTCTAGTTCGCCAAGTGCGGACACCGGACGTCGCGCCGACGGCCTTGAGCGAACGCGAGACAGAGGTCCTCCAGCTGATCGCCCGCGGGAAGGCGAACAAGGAGATCGCGGCAGAGCTGACGATCGGCGAGAAGACTGTGAAGACGCACGTCAGCAGCATCCTCAACAAGCTCGGGGTGCAGAGCCGGACGCAGGCCGCCCTCTACGCCGCTCAGTCCGGCCTCGTGCCCCTATCAGAATCGGCCTGACCAGCGGACCGCGTAGCGAATGGCCACTCGCAGGCGCCACGCAGGCGATAATCGCCGACCCGTCACGCCGACGGCAGCCGACACCGCGCGCCTCATAGACGAAGCGGAGCGCCGCACCAGAGAGACGACCGCTCTCCTCGAAGTCTCGCGGGTCGTCGCCTCATCGCTCGACCTGAGCGAAGTCCTCGGCGCGATTCTCGATCAGCTTGGCGCCATCACGGAGCACACGGGCGCCTCGATTCTGCTCATCAGGCACGACGCCTTCGAGTTCGTCGCAGCCCGCTCAATCACCGGCTCGCGCGCGCAGATCGGCGCCCGCCTACCCTTCACAGTCGGCCCCGGCATCGCCGCCGCGATGCAGCGCGGGGAGGTCGTGATCATCGACGACGTGCGCTCGGACGAACCCCTCGCCGCCGACTACCGCGAGATCATCCGCGCGATCGGCGTGCCCGACCGGCCGCCTTTCAACGTCATTCGTTCGTGGATGGCCGTGCCCCTCGCCCTCAAGGAGCGCGTCCTCGGCACGCTCACCATCTCCTGGATCGAGCCCGCTTACTTCACCGCCGACCACGCTCGCCTCGCACGGGCCTTCGGCGATCAGGCGAGCATCGCCATCGAGAACGCTGGCCTCTACGAAGAGATGCGCAGCAGCGCCCGCCGCTTCGAGGCGCTATCGCGCGCGGACAGCGAACTGTTCCGCTCGCTCGACCTCGACACAGTCCTTCAGGCGCTGGTCGACGTTACGGTCGACGTGCTCGGCACGGACAAGAGCATGGTGTCGACCTGGGATGTCGACACGCAGGTGATGACGCTCCGTGCCTGGAGAAACCTCGGCGGCGGTACATTGGCCTATATCCGCGAGCTCTTCAACCAGAGGACGCAGCGCCTGGAAGCACCGAACGCCGAGCGGGAGGGTTACGACGACTCACTCGCGGGTGTCATTGTCACGGAAGACCCATCCCGCGCGCCGCCGCACCTGGTCCCAATAATCGAGGCGGAGGGCATCGCGTCCATGATCGAGATCCCGGTGGTATCCCGTGACGGCCGGCCGCTGGGCTTCTTCTCAGTGGCCTACACCACCGGCCACCACTTCGACGAAGCCGAACAGCGCCTCCTCACCGGTCTGGCCGAACGCGCGGCCGCCGCGATCAGCAACGCCGAGCTGTTCGAGCGCGCCCAGCAGGCCGCCTCGCTCGAGGAGCGCCAGCGCCTCGCCCGCGAGCTGCACGACTCCGTCTCGCAGGCGCTCTACGGCATCGCGCTCGGCGCGCGGACCGCGCGCACGCTGCTCGACCGCGATCCGCCCGCGGCCGTCGAGCCGGTCGATTACGTCCTCTCCCTCGCCGAGGTCGGCCTCGCCGAAATGCGCGCTCTCATCTTCGAGCTGCGGCCCGAATCGCTCGAGAGCGAGGGCCTGATCGCCGCCATTCGCAAGCAGGTGGAGGCTGTGCAGGCAAGGCACGGCCTCCGGGTGGACTTCCAGCCTTGTGACGAGCCCGACCTGCCGCTGCCCGTCAAAGAGGCGGTCTACCGCATAGCCCAGGAGTCGCTGCACAACGTCATCAAGCACAGCCGCGCGACCCACGTGCGCGTCACCCTCGCCTCCACCGCCGCGGCCACGCCCGTCGGGGCCGACCTCCAGCTCGAGGTCGCCGACAACGGCAGCGGCTTCGACCCCGCCGGCGATTTCCCCGGCCACCTAGGCCTCCGCTCGATGAGAGAACGCGCGGAGAAGTCGGGTGGCCGTTTGGAGATCAGAAGTCAAGCAGGTGCCGGGGCTCGGGTTATCGCGACATTCGCTTTCACATAAGCCTCATCCGCCTCGGCCTCGTGTACGGCGGCGCCATCGACCAGGACGGCCGCCTCCACGACGTCGTCATGCTCGTGATGCCCCTCCGCCGCTGGCGCTCCTCCGCCGACTTCTGACGGGCGGCGATGATAAGCGCGCCACCCACCACCCAAATAGAAAAAGCCCCGGTGCGTCTAACGACACCTGGGCCCTTTCTGAGGCTGGGATTTCTAGGCTGTTGTCGTCGCCATTTCGTTGTGACCCTTCTCGCGGCTTCGCTGATTGGCGAGCTCAGCGGCGTAATAGACCGCCGGCGCAAGGAACACAATGAACGTCCCGCCGACCACGACCATGAAGAAACCCATCCCGATAACCAGGTCCGACACCTTGAACCCCATCACCGCCAGGTTCAGGCTCGTTCGGAGCGCGGCCCCTTGGAATGCTGTGTTGCGCGCGGGGTTAGGAACCGGGTTCCCATCCACGATCAAGGCCTTGTCCTTGTCAGAGGTAGTTCCGACGCCGTCGGCCGCCACGTACCGGTCGACCGTGGCGTATGTCTCGCCGCCGGTTGCCTTGAGGACATGCGCTTCGATAGCCTGGGCCTCCGACTTCGCCGTTGCGGCGTTCGTGACCTGGACATTGGGGAGACTGGCGTCTTGAGAGGTCGTGATGTTTTCCCGGACGATCGCGTCGCGGACTTCGTCCTTTGCGTCACGGCCCTCCCGGACCATGTACAGGCCTCCCGCGATAAACATGACACCCAGCACCAACGGCGCCACCCAGAACCAGTGCCTTGCGATGCTGAAGAACTTCATTTTTGAAACCTCCTTTCTTTCTGGTGCCACCGTAGCAGGCACCGAGGTCCGCAGGCAGTTGCCATTCGGTCCATGTTCTCCCTGCCAAAAGTCCCGGCCCAAACACGACATCCGGCACGTCACCCAACCACCGCTGCCCGCCTAACCTGAAGGCGAAGGGACGCGAATGAGATGACTCCTCACAACTGTGTCTGAGCGCCGGAATAGGAGGTAGTGATGAAGAACCAAATCGGGAAGGAGGGCCGAGCCCATGGCACGATAACCGCGGACGAGCTGCCGCCGGAGTTGAAGGGGCGGGTAAAGGCGCTTATCTACGACCTGAGCAACGACGACCTGCCGATGGCCCTTCTCGACCTGGCGCATCTCTATGGTGCTCTGCGAGTGGGGCCGCCACGGCTCAACAAGTTCGATGAGCCCGTAGAGCTGACCGAAGACCTGCGTACGCTCATCTTCTCCGAGGACCGCGCCGCGATCGAAGAAATTTGCATGGGCCCGACTGAGCACGGCGAGTGCCCGCTCACGAATGGAGGACACCCGGTCGGCTGTGGCGGCAAGTGGATCATGAACAAGGGCTGGAACTTCAGGGTCGCGCCGGACGCTGAGGCCTGCCCGCTCGTCTCGCTGGGGCTCGCGCACCGTTACCTGCGTGCCGCTCTCGCAACTGACGGGAAGGAGGCCTAGAAATGCATGTCTGGTCGCAAATCGCCAGGCTTGGTGCGTTCGTCGCGGCGTTTGGTCCCCCGGTCCTGGCTGAGGCCATGCCAACTTCCGGCTTCACGGACCAGCCCGTCGCGGAGGCCGTCGACGTGGACGCGAACACCCCGCGCGAAGAACTGGCGAACATTGCCTTGCCCGATCAGTTCGCCGCAGTGCCGGCCGCACTGGAGCCACCGGCGCTGGCGAATGACAAGGCCGGTAAGCGACTAGGGCGAGGCACAGCAGCAGTGGCTAAGCCGGACCCAGCCCCGCGCCGGACGTCGAGAAGCTGGCACGGCGCCGGACAACGTTACGGGTAGCTGGCTGAGGAGGTAATTAGTTATGTGGTACGCGCACACTGGCATGGGATTGTGGATGCTCTTGGGAAGCGTCTTCTGGCTGGTGCTCATCGGCACCATCGCCTGGATCGCTTTCCAACTTGTGCACCGTGACCCAAGCTAGGCAGGGTTAGCGGAATGGGAGTGCTGGGGCTCAGCCGCCTCGAAAATACACCCCGGGGCAGGTGGGTGGGAAGAATCCCGCCCCGCAGCGCTCTTTCAGACCGTACTGCCGCGCCGCGGATCATTGCCTCTGATCGTGGGAATCCTTATTCAAGGTGTTCGCTCTTGGCATTTGGTCCTGCCGTAACAACGTGACGGCAAACAGCTTCTTACCTGGTAGAGAAGCCGCACTGTTCGTAACTTCCGGCCGGATAGGCGCGTTGCTATAGTGTGGAAGGCTCGAACAACAGAATACGGCGCCTAATTCCCCGATGTATCGGGGGAGCGGGGGACCCAAATCGGATGGGGTGAAAGTCGCAGCAGGCGACAAGGCGGACTCCTTCCCGCCGAACCCGACAGCTAACCTCGCAGGCGATCGAAGGAGAGGCTTGGTTTGACCCAGATGACGGGCGAGAGGCTGGCCTCTCGCCCGTTTTGTTGTCTGCGCATATGGCTATAAGTGAACGAATCGCAGTCATGCCTGTAAGGGAAGTCGAACGCCCCGCCGTCGTCACAGACACGGCGGGCTTTGTCTGGCGGTTCGAGTACACGCTGCTGATCGGCGTACTCACCCTGCTCACGACGTTCGCGATCGGCTTCTTCTACTTCAGCGCGAACATCGAGAGCCTGAAGAGCTACGGGTACGCCGGGCTGTTCTTGATCAACATCATCGGCGCGGCGTCCATCTTGCTTCCCTCCCCCGCGGGGGCGACGGTCGTAGGCGGTGGCGCGCTCCTCGAGGACTTCCTGGGAGTCCCCGCCTTCGTGTGGGTGGGGCTGGTGGCGGGTCTGGGCGAGGCGATCGGCGAGTTCAGCGGCTACGCGGCGGGGTACGGCGGCCGCTTCATCATCCAGGAGAAGCCGGCGTATGCCCGAATCCACGACTGGATGGTGAAGCGCGGCGTCATCACGATGTTCCTGATGTCCACTTTCCCGAACCCGCTGTTCGACGTAGCCGGCCTGGCCGCGGGCGCCGTGCAGATGCCGATGCGCAGCTTTTTCGTATCGGTGCTCGGTGGAAAGGTCATCAAGAACACATGGCTAGCCGCCGCCGGTGGCTTCGGCGTGGGCCTCTTCGCGAAGATCCTCTAGCGCTCGCCCCCGCAGTTCCGGGCCGAGGGAGACGGCCCGCTGGGTGGGGTTACGTCGCACGCTCCTGCAGACATCGTCCGCAGGCCTTCCGTATCGCTGTCGACAGTGGATGGGGCGTCTCTCTACACGCGCGGCCTTCCCAGCTCGGATTACCGTAGAATCTTGTTGCCATGAGCGAGATTGCAGGCGCGATTATCGTCGCTGCGGGGAGCGGCACGCGGATGGCGGGGGCCGACAAGCTGTTCACGGAGGTGGCCGGACAGCCGCTGCTAGCACACGCCATCGCGCCGTTCCAGGAGTGCGCGTCCATCGAGCGGATCGTGCTGGTGATGGCGTCGCTGAACCTGAAGCGCGGGCGCGACCTGGTCGAGCGGTACGGGTTCACAAAGGCGACCGCGCTGGTAAAGGGCGGCGAGCGCCGCCAGGACTCGGTCCGCCTCGGTCTCGAAGCGCTCGGCGGGTGCGATTACGTGGCGGTGCATGACGGCGCGCGGCCGCTCGTGACGCCGGAGCTGATCGCCCGCGGGCTCGAGGCGGCGCGGGAGACCGGCGCCGCCGCCCCCGCGATCCCGATCGCAGACACAGTGAAGGAGGCCGGGCCGAACGGGATTGTACTGCGCACGCTCGACCGCAGCCGTCTGTGGGCGGTCCAGACGCCACAAGTCTTTCGCTACGACCTGCTGCTCCGTGCGCACCGCGAGATTACGGCGGATGTGACGGACGACGCCGCGATGGTCGAAGCGCTGGGCGAGCCAGTGCGGCTGTTCGAGGGGTCGCGTGCGAACATCAAGGTGACGACGGTCGAGGACTTAACGTTGATAGAGGCGTTGACTGCCGCGCCGATCAAGCAGGCCTGAGATGCACAGCACGAATTACTACAACACTTTCATCCAGGTCGCGGACGATTGCCTGGTCACCGAAGGCGAAGCACCTCCCCAACGGGCGGAGAAGTCGGTCGCGAACGTCCACTACGATTTGCTCGGGGGCAATCCTTATCGATATACATCGGATGAGGTGATCTTCGAAGCGCACAGGGAGAGCAATCGGATCAGCGACGACGCCGTCGCGGCCGAAAGAGAGCGATTCTTCGCGAAGGGGCAGGCATGCCTTCGGTCGTCGCCGCTCGCGAAGCGATACGGATGGGGTATCCATAGCGATGCAGAAGGCAAGGTAGCGATCTACGCGCGGGGATCAGAGGAGTACGCGAGATACGCTAGCGACTCAGCGCTCAAGCACCTCAAAGCGATGCGTTCCAAACGACAGCAAGCGGCCCGCTGATCCATGCGTGTAGGCATCGGCTACGACGTGCACCGCTGCGACGAGGCCCGCGATCTCGTTCTCGGCGGCGTCGAGCTGCCGCACGAAGTCGGGCTTGCCGGGCACAGCGACGCAGACGTGCTGCTGCACGCGATCATCGATGCGCTGTTTGGCGCGGCCGGGCTCGGCGACATCGGGCAGCACTTTCCCCAGGACGACCCGCAGTGGAGGGACGCGAGCAGCGTCGACCTTCTGGGCCGGGCGCTCGTGATCGTGCGGGACGCGGGGTTCGAGGTCGGGAACGTCGATGCGACGGTAATCGCGGAGGTGCCGCGGCTGGCGCCGCACATCCCCGCGATGCGGGAGCGCATCGCCGCTGCGCTAGGAGTCGATGCCGGGCGGGTAAGCGTGAAGGCGACGACACATGAGGGGCTCGGAGCGCTCGGACGCGGTGAGGGGATCGCGGCGATGGCGGCGGCGACGGTGGAGGATCGTCAGCGAATGGAGAGCGATTAAGCGAGTGGGGCATGCGACGATTTGTTCTCGAGAATGGCGAAGGCGAAATCAGAAATGAGGACATGGGCGAGCCACTTTCTGGGGGCTGAGTGGTTGTGGCTCCGACGGGTCACTCAGGGAGGAAACGCCGCTAGGCAATGATGGGTGGCTCGCCCCGACGGAACTGGGGTGGGTCGCGTCTACAGGAAGTGGTTCGGCTATAATGTTCTTCACCATGAAGTCGTTCTCTGAACCGGTGAGGGGTTTGGGCTCCGGCTACTCTTTCGTCTGCGCCTGTATCGCGGCCCCGGTCCTTCGCGGAAGGGCATCGGGGCCGGCGCTAGCGGCTCACGAAAGCAGGATGATTGGAGAGACGGCCCATGGGACTCTTAGACAGCATTAAAGGCGACATCAAGGCGGCGCGTCAGCGCGATCCCGCCGCCACAAGCGACCTCGAAGTAGTACTCACGTATCCCGGCTTTCACGCCCGCCAGATCCACCGTCTCGCGCACTCGTTGCACAGGCGCGGGATGCGGGTGCCGGCGCGGGTCGTGTCGCACCTGGGCCGAGCCTTCACAGGGATCGAGATTCACCCGGGGGCGCGCATCGGCGAGGGGTTCTTCATCGACCACGGGATGGGCGTGGTGATCGGCGAGACGGCTATCATCAAAGACAACGTTCACCTCTTCCAGGGGGTGACTCTGGGCGGGACGAGTACCCGGCGGGCCAAGCGGCACCCGACGCTAGACCGCAACGTCGTCGTGGGCGCCGGGGCGAAGGTGATCGGCGACGTAACGATCGGCGAGAACGCGAAGATCGGCGCAGGCTCGGTCGTCGTCACGAACGTTCCGCCGCATGCGACGGTTGTCGGCGTTCCGGGCCACATCGTGGCGTTCGCGGACCCGGGAGACGATACTGTGCTCCGCCTGCCGGACCCTGAATGGGACATCATCAAGAGCCTGGAGAGCCGTATCGCAGAGCTGGAGTCGCGCATTGCGGAGCTGGGGTCTGGGAAGACCCAGAAGAAGACTGCAGTGAGCGTGGACGGCGAGGACGAGATAACGTAGCCGGCGGCTGGCGCCTGCTTACGATTCAGCTCGCGCCGCGTGGGCTGCGT
>VBEI01000165.1 GCA_005882715.1 Chloroflexota bacterium
AGGCCTTTGCCGAGATAGTCATTGGAGTCGCCTTCGAGCCAGAGCGTGACGCCGGAGGGGACGAAGGCGCCGAAGCTCTGGCCGGCGGAGCCGTGAAAGCGGATGGTGATCGTGCCGTCCGGGAGGCCGTTGAAGCCGTGTTTGCGCGTCAGTTCGCTACCGAGGATCGTGCCGACGGTGCGGTTGGTGTTGTGGATCGGCAGCTCGATATCGACCTTCTCCCGGCGCTCCAACGCCGGAGCGCAGAGCTTTAGCAGCTCCTGGTCGAGGGCCTTATCGAGGCCGTGGTCTTGCTTTGTCACGCAATGCGTCGCGATCTCCGGGCCGACTTCCGGGCGGTAGAAGATCGCCGAGAGGTCGAGGCCCTGCGCTTTCCATTGGTCGATCGCCTTACGCATATCGAGCAGGTCGCTGCGGCCGATCATCTCATCGAGCGTGCGGAAGCCCATCTGCGCCATGTACTCGCGCACCTCCTCGGCGATGAAGCGGAAGAAGTTGACGACGTGCTCCGCCCGTCCCTCGAACTTCTCGCGCAGCTTCGGGTTCTGCGTGGCGATGCCCACGGGGCAGGTGTCGAGATGGCAGACGCGCATCATGACGCAGCCCATGACCACGAGCGGCGCGGTCGCGAAGCCGTACTCCTCCGCCCCTAGCAGCGCTGCGATCACGACATCGCGGCCGGTCTTCATCTGGCCGTCCGTCTGGACGATGATGCGGTCGCGCAGGTTGTTCAGCACGAGAGTCTGCTGCGTTTCCGCGAGGCCGAGCTCCCAGGGGATGCCGGCGTGCTTGATCGACGTGAGCGGGCTGGCGCCGGTGCCGCCGTCGTGGCCGCTGATGAGGACGACGTCCGACTTCGCCTTCGCCACACCGGCGGCGACCGTGCCGACGCCGATCTCAGCGACCAGCTTCACACTGATGCGGGCGCGCGGGTTCGAGTTCTTGAGGTCATGTATGAGCTGCGCCAGGTCCTCGATCGAGTAGATGTCGTGGTGCGGCGGCGGGCTGATCAGCCCCACGTACGGCGTCGCGTAGCGCACGGCGGCGATCCATGGGTAGACCTTGGCGCCCGGGAGCTGGCCGCCTTCGCCCGGCTTGGCGCCCTGCGCCATCTTGATCTGCAACTCGTCTGAGTTCACCAGATACTCGCTCGTGACGCCGAAGCGGGCGGATGCTACCTGCTTGATGGCCGAGCGACGAAGGTCGCCGTTTTCGTCCGGCGTAAAGCGGCGGCGGTCCTCGCCGCCCTCGCCGGTATTGCTCCTGCCGCCGATGCGGTTCATCGCGATCGCAAGCGTCTCGTGCGCTTCCGCGCCGATCGAGCCGAAGGACATCGCGCCGGTCGCGAAGCGCTTGAAGAGGTTCTCTGCCGGCTCCACTTCTTCGATCGGGACCGGCTCCCGGCTCGTCTTGAACTCGAAGAGACCGCGGAGCGTGCAAAGCCTCTCGCTCTGCTCGTTCACCATCTGCGTGTACTCGCGGAAGATATCTTCCCGGCCGCTGCGGGTAGCGTGCTGAAGGCGGAACACTGTCTCGGGGTTGAAGAGGTGATACTCGCCGTCGCGACGCCACTGGTATTGGCCGCCCCAGGCCAGTTCGTCGGTCCCACCGTCCTGGTCAGGGAACCCTCGCTTGTGGTGCCAAAGAGTGTCGCGGACGACCGCTTCGAGACCGATGCCGCCGACGCGAGAAGCGGTGTAGGTGAAGTACTTGTCGATCAGCTCGCGCCCGAGGCCAATCGCCTCGAAGATCTGCGCGCCACGGTAGCTCTGGATCGTCGAGATGCCCATCTTGGACATGATCTTGACGGTGCCCTTCTTGATCGCCTTCAGGTAATGCTGGACGGCCTCCTCGTACGAAATGTCCGCTTCCAGCAGGCCTTCGTCTCGCATGTGCGCGAGCGTATCGATGGCGAGATAGGGGTTGATCGCGCCTGCGCCGTAGCCGAGGAGAAGGGCGAAGTGGTGCGACTCGCGCGCGTCGCCGGTCTCGACGACGAGGCCGATCTGGGTCCGCTTCTTCTCGCGGACCAGGTGGTTGTGCAGGCCGGCCACGGCCAGCAGCGACGGGATCGGCGCCCAGTCCGGGCTGACACCGCGGTCCGAGAGCACGATTATCGTCGCGCCCTCCGCGATCGCCTCATCGGCGCGCTTGCACAGGTCGTCCATCGCCTCATCGAGGGCTTCGGCACCTCCGCCTGCCCGGAAGAGCATCGGCAGCGTCGTCGCCCGCAGCTTGCCGTCATTCAGCGTCTTGAAGCGGGCCAGCTGGTTGTTGTCGATGAACGGCGACTTCAGGCTGATCAGGTGACAACTCTCGGGTTGCGGGTTGAGCAGGTTGCTTTCGGGGCCGATTACCGTCTTGACGGAGGTGACGATCTCCTCGCGGATGGCGTCGAGCGGCGGGTTTGTGACCTGCGCAAAGAGCTGCTTGAAGTAGTTGTACAGCACCTGCGGCTTGTCGGAGAGCACGGCCAGCGGCGTGTCCGTGCCCATCGAGCCGACTGCCTCCTCGCCGTTCTTTCCCATCGGGCCGAGGATGTACTTGAGGTCTTCCCACGTGTACCCGAAGGCGAGCTGTTGCTCGGTGAGAGCGCCGCCGTGCAACGTACCTGCGGGCTCGCCCCCGTGGTACTCCTCGAAGGCCCGCATGTGCGTCTTCAGCCACTCGCCGTACGGCTTCTCGCTGGCGTATTTGTGCTTGAGCTCCGCGTCGTCGATGATGCGGCCTTCGTCGAGCGAGATCAGGAACATGCGGCCCGGCTGGAGACGGCCCTTGTGCAGGATGTTCTCGGGCGGGATCGGCAGGACGCCGACCTCCGAGGCCATGATCACGTAGCCGTCCTTGGTCACGTAGTAGCGCGAAGGCCGAAGGCCGTTGCGGTCCAGCACGGCGCCGATCGTGCGGCCATCTGTGAAAGCGATGGAGGCGGGGCCGTCCCAGGGCTCCATTAGGCAGCTGTGGTAGTCGTAGAAGTCCTTCTTCTCCTGAGGCATGCTCTCGTGGCCGTCCCAGGGCTCGGGGATCATCATCATCATCGCCTGCTCGACGGGGCGGCCGGTCATCGTCAGCATCTCGAGCGCGTTGTCGAAGCAGGCGGTGTCACTGCCGCGCTCGTCGATGACAGGCATGATCTTCTCGATGTCCTTCCCGAAGAGCGGCGACTCGAAGAGAGCCTCGCGTGCGCGCATCCAGTTGACGTTCCCGCGCAGCGTATTGATCTCGCCGTTGTGCGAGATCATGCGGTAGGGATGCGCCAGCCGCCAGCTGGGGAAGGTGTTCGTGCTGAAGCGGCTGTGGAACATGCAGAGCGCGCTCTTCATACGCGGGTCGCTCAGGTCCGGGAAGTAGTCCTTGAGCTGGATGGGCATGAGCATGCCCTTGTAGACCAGTGTCCGCGACGAAAGGCTTGGGAAGTAGAAGACGCGCGCCGGGTCCATGCCGGAGCGCTCCAGCCGGCTCTCGAAGAGCTTGCGGATGACGTAGAGTTTGCGTTCGAAGGCGTCCTGGTCCTCGATTGAGTCGTCGCCGATGAAGACCTGGTAGATGAGCGGCTCCGCCGCGAGGGCTGACGCCCCGAGGTCGTGGTTGTTCGTCGGGACGTCTCGCCAGCCGAGGACATGGCAGCCCTCGTCCCAGACGATGGCGGTGAACATCTGCATAACGTAATCGCGGGCGGTCTTGTCGTGTGCGGCGAAGAAGAGGCCGGTCCCGTAGTGGCCTTCGGGAGGCAGGAAGATGTGCTGCTCGGCGCAGACTTCGCGCAGGAAGTGGTCTGGGACCTGAATGAGGACGCCCGCCCCGTCGCCGGTGTTTACCTCGCAGCCGCAGGCGCCCCGGTGCTTCAGATTCTCGAGCGCGACGATGCCGTCCCGCACGATCTTGTGCGACTTTTCGCCGTCCAGCCGCACGATAAAGCCAACGCCGCAGGAGTCGTGTTC
>VBEI01000065.1:0-1965 GCA_005882715.1 Chloroflexota bacterium
TCGCTGCGTGATCGCGGTGGCGGACCCGCGGACGGGCGCCGTTCGCTGCGCCGCAGGAGAGGTCTTCGGCCTGATTGCGGAGGCGCCGCGGGGTGAAGGAGGTTTCGGCTACGATCCGATCTTTTGGGTGCCGCAGCACTCGGCAACGATGGCGGAGCTGCCGGAGCGCCAGAAGAACATCATCAGCCACCGCGCCAGGGCTGTCGCCGGCGCGAGGCAGATATTGAAGGAACTGTTGTTTGAGCAACAACGGGCTTAGGGAACAAGGAAAAAGGAACAAGGAACAGTCCGGACGGGTGGTCGACACGCTGGGGCGGCCCCTGCATGATCTGCGGATTTCCGTAACGGACCGCTGCAACTTCCGCTGTACGTACTGCATGCCGAAGGAGGTATTTGGGCGGGAGTACCAGTTCCTGGACCGGCGCGAAATTCTGTCGTTCGAAGAGATTACCCGGCTCACGCGCATCTTCGTGGCACGGGACGTTGAAAAGGTGCGCCTGACGGGCGGCGAGCCGACGTTGCGGCGCGGCCTGCCAAAGCTTGTCTCGATGCTCAGGGAGATCGAGGGCGTGAAGGACCTGACGCTCACGACCAACGGGTCACGGCTGGCCGAAATGGCGCGCGAGCTTCGGGACGCCGGTCTCGACCGCGTGACGGTGAGCCTTGACTCGCTCGACGACGCGGTGTTTCGCGCGATGAACGACGTCGACTTTCCCGTTTCGCGTGTCCTGGAAGGCATCGATGAAGCCGCCCGGGTAGGGCTGACGCCGGTCAAGGTAAACATGGTCGTCAAGCGCGGCGTTAACGAGCACACCGTGGTCGACTTCGCGCGGCATTTCAGGGACACCGGCCACATCGTGCGCTTCATCGAGTACATGGACGTGGGCAACTCTAACGGCTGGCGGCTCGACGATGTGGTGAGTGCAGCCGAAATCGTCGCGATGATCGACCGCGAGATGGCGCTGGAGCCGCTGGAACCCCAATACCGTGGCGAGGTCGCCGAGCGCTACCGCTACCGCGACGGCAGCGGCGAGATCGGCGTCATCGCGTCGGTCTCCCAGCCGTTCTGCGGCGACTGCACCCGGGCCCGCATCTCTGCGGACGGCCGTCTGTACACGTGCCTCTTCGGCGTAATCGGGCACGACCTGCGCAAGCTGCTGCGCTCGGGGAAGACGGATGAAGAGATCGCGGCGTTCGTGGAGCGCGTGTGGTCGCGGCGCAGCGACCGCTACTCGGAGCTGCGTGCGTCAGAGACGCCGGAGCTCGCGCGCAAGCCGGAGATGTCCTACATCGGGGGCTAGCGACGGCCGTAATGTGCTTAAAGACATTCCCGAATCCACCGTAGAAGACGTACTCTCCTCGTACGGTCTAGCAAGGCCGTGGCACATTAATCCAGTTGCGGCCAGCACGCGCAACGATAATTTCTTGGTCGACGACGCTGAGGGGCGACGTTTTGTATTGCGTCGGAATCGTCGCGTAGCCGACGAGGCGCGAATTCGGTTTCAGCTGCAATTCCAACAACACCTCCTTGACTCCGGATTCCCAACGTCGTCGATAGTGGAGTCAATTTCCGGCGACTCGCTGGTAACCGACGAGCTCGGTGGGCTCTGGGCGCTATTCACGTACGTTGAGGGCGATGAATACAACTTTAGCCGGATGGAGCAGGTGAAAGATGCGGCCCGGCGACTGGCGCAGCTCCACTCCGTGAGCGATTCATTTCGGGGCGAAGACGTAGTCATCGCGGCGAATCGTTGGGGGGCCGCATGGCTAGCAGATGGCAACGCGGAGCTTGCCGCGCTAGAAGATATGTTCAGCGAACGCGGTGTTCAGGACGACCTCGACTTCGTCCGTCAGTGGGCAAATGGCGCGAGCCCCGAAGTGCTCGCTCACAAGGATGTCATACCGAATGGTTGGGTGCACGGGGATTATCACGGACGCAACATGGTGTTCGTGAATGATGAAATC
>VBEI01000065.1:1977-20260 GCA_005882715.1 Chloroflexota bacterium
GGTGTTCGACTTTGATCCGGTAACCCGCGGATGGAGGACTGAAGATGTCGCCTACGCCATGTTCATGTTCGGCCGAGAATCACGCCTGTCCAGGCGGATCAGAGACGGCGTAGCTTCTGCATTCCTAGTGGAGTACCGAAAGCACCATCGACTATCTGCCGAGGAGCTTCGGATGCTACCGATCACCGCTGTCGCGATTTGGGTGACGAACGCTAGCTACTGCCACGTTATTGAACGAGACGGAGAGGACCCGGCGGCGTATTTCAGGCGTCATGTGAGCCTAATGCGGGACGTTGGAGCCGAATTCGTCCGACTGCAACGAATTCTTGATCTCCCCGAGTGAGATTCGCCCCTTGACCGCCTGGTAGAGCTACGACCGCTCGCGCTTCGGTAAGGGACGTATTCGGCGGCGGGCGAGGTCTGTGAACACGGCGCGGAAGCCGATAAGGCCGGTCATCGCGAAGACGAGGAGCAGCGGCCAGGTGCGGATGCGGCGCAGGTTGCCGACGCCGAGGTTCACCCAGAGCGTCCAGGCGGAGGCGATGAGGCCGGGCACGAACCAGACGGTCGCGAAGGTGGCGGCCGGGAGCCCGAGGTACCAGCGCCGCCAGCCCAGGCCGCGGTCGAAGATGGTGAACCAGATGAGGCCGGCGAATCCCGCCACACCGAGGGTACGTTCGGCGACGTTGGCGTTCGTGGCCTTCCACATCGTGAGGAAGCCGTTTAGCAGCGCGACCAACGTATTGCGCCCACGAGGCTCGTCCTCTCGCTCCACGTCCTCTTCGGTGAAGTCGTAGAGCTCGTCTTCAACGACCCTACCGAGGCCGCGCATGCGCGACCACAGGTCGCGTATGGGATTATCGGCGGCCATCAGCTGTAAGCTTCCACAGGCTCAGCACGAACGGGTTCCTTGGTGATTCAGAATGACACGTCCTTGGCGGCGTCTGCAATCGGATCGTTCTGCGTGGCGAAGCCGAGCTCGTAGCGGCTGGCATTGAAACGGTTCTGCAAGCAATTCCCTGTCGGGACGTATTGACAGGGTCAAGAACCGACATCTACTTTTTGCGCGTACGAACCAACGCTCGGAAGGAGGGGGTTCAAATGGCTGACCAAAGTCTCTACGAGCGGTTGGGAGGCGTGTACGCGATAGCCGCGGTCATTGATCGCTTCAGCGACTCTCTTATCAACGACCCCGCCATTCAGAATGGAAGTCCCGAGCTGAGGGAATGGCATACAGTCACATTCCGTCAGCGCCTGCCCGGCTTAAAGTTCCTGCGGACGCTATGGGTCTGCGATGTGGCCGGCGGACCGTTCAAGTACACAGCGCAGCCGTTGGACGACGCTCATTTCAACCTGCACATTTCGCCGGAGGTATTTGACGTCGTGGCCGGGCACCTCGCCCAGACGCTGGACGAATTCAATGTGCCGGAGCGCGAAAAGCAGGAAGTGCTCGGGGCGTTCGCCGCTCACAAGGGGGAAGTCACGGCGGGCGCGAGGGCCGCTTCTCAGTAATCACGGCCAATTCTTCGGGCCCGCCTGAAGACAGGTCGCTTGCTGGCGTGGCGAGGTGGACTTTAATGACGTAATGGAGAACATCGGCCGGGCTATCGATGCGGTAGGCGTCGCGGTGATAGTCCTGGGCGCTGTTCTCGCCTGTGCGGTATTCCTTAAGCGTCAGTTCCCCCGGGCCCCGGCTCTGGATAGCTATCGAGAGCTTCGTCAAACTCTGGGGCGCTCCTTACTGCTCGGACTGGAGTTCCTGGTCGCCGGAGACATTATTCGGACGGTGGCGGCCACGCCTACGTTCAGAAGTGTAGGCGTGCTCGCGATCATAGTCCTCGTCAGAACGTTTCTCAGCTTTTCCCTGGAGCTCGAAGTCACCGGGCGATGGCCCTGGGAGCGCAAAGAGGGCCGCTCCCCGCAAGTACCGGAGGCCGCGCTGTCCCTCAAGGCTGACGGTAAGCGATGAGGTTAGCGGCCGGGGAGAGAGTTCCGGGTGGTGACGCGTCCCATGGTTGCGCTCGCCGGGGTGCGCTCATTCACACGGCCATCGCGGCGACTTCGACCGGCCAGCGGTCGTTCCACGGTCGCGCTTGCTCGAAGGCGTAGGCGGCCTGGAGGACGAGGTCGTCGCGGTGGCGGCCGGCGACAATCTGAAGGCCAATCGGCAGGTCGCGGTCGCTGAAACCGCTGCGCACGCTGATTGCTGGGTGGCCGGAGAGGTTGAACGGCGGCGTGAACGGGACGACGTGCAGCGGACTCTTCAGCGGCTTGCCGTCGATCTCGGTCGGCCAGTTGCCGCGGGCGTCGATGGCGTCAAACGGAAGCGTCGGGGTGAGAAGGAGGTCATACTTCTGGAAGAACTCCGCCAGCTGGTTCACGAGCCGCGCACGGGCGCGTTGGGCCTGACCGTACTTATCCCAGGTTACCTTCTTCGCGGTCAGGGCGCCGGTGAGGAAGGCGTGGCCGAAGCGGTCGCGCTCTTCGGCGAGCTTCTCATAGATCTGCGCGTAAGTGCCGGTCGAAGAGATGCGTCCCCAGAGGACGCCGAGGTCGTCGAAAACGTGGCCGACCTCGTCGACCTTATAGCCCATCTCCTCGAACGCTCGAACGCCGTCTTCGCAGCCGCGCCGGACATCCGGCTCGACGCTCGCGTAGCCGAGGTCCGGGCTCCAGGCGATCCGCAGGTCTTTCGGCAGGCGGTCGAGAATGTCCACGTACGAGCAACCCGGATGAGGTAGAGCGTTCGGGTCGGTCTCGGATGTTCCGATCACGCAGTCGACGTAGAGAGCGGCATCGCGTACGGTCCGCACCATCGGCCCGTAGACGCTCGTGTCGTTCCAGCCCAGCATCTCGAACGGCCCCATTGGGATGCGGCCAAAAGACACTTTGAGCCCGGGCATGCCGCACCAGGACGCCGGGATGCGGACGCTGCCGCCGCCGTCGGAGCCGGTGCAGAACGGCACCTGCCCGGAGCTGACCGCCGCAGAAGAGCCGCCGCTGGAGCCGCCGGGCGTGCGCTCTGGGTTCCACGGATTGCGGGAGACCCCAAAGAGTAGGTTCTTGCTAATCGCCGTGTAGCCGAACTCCGGCGAGTTGGTCTTGCCCATGGCGATTGCGCCGGCCGCCTTCAGCCGCTGCACCTGAGTGGAGTCGCCTTTAGGGTAGTGGTCTCGGAACGGTACGGAGGCGTGCGTCGACGGAAAGCCCGCCAGGTCCTCGAGTTCCTTCACCCCGAACGGAAGCCCCGCGAGCGGGCCCGGGTCCTGCCCCCTCGCGATGCGCGACTCGATCTCGTGCGCCTCCGCCAGCAGCTCGTCGCGGTCGCGCATGCCCGTCCAGGCGTTGAGTACTTCGTTCGTCTCGTCGATGCGGTCGAAGCAGGCCTGCATCAGCTCGACGGGCGACAGTTGCTTCGAACGAATACGCTGGGCGAGCTCGTGGGCGGGCGTGAAGTTGAGTTTGGACGGCATGGGGTTCTCCTTCGTCTTGGTGGCAGGATGATACAACGAGCGCTGGCGGTTTCGAAAGCGAGACGCCTGTAGAGACGTGCCAGACCGAAGGGAACGACTGTCGATCCTGTTCTCGTTCCGCGCGAGACGACATTTCTTACGCGACCCCAGCGGCACGTCTCTACAACGATGGTCCCCAGAAGGCGTATGATTTCGCTCGCAATTGAAGGAGGAGACGCATGAAGACCGCGATTGGAGTCGGACTGACGACGGACGAGAACTGGGACGAGTTCTCGACTTACGTGATCGAGGGGGAGCGCATGGGAGTGGACAGCGTCTGGTCTGCAGAGGCGTGGGGGCACGACGGCGCGACGCCGCTCGCGTACCTAGCGGCGAAGACATCCCGCATCAAGCTCGGCAGCGGCATCCTCCAGACGGTCGGGCGGACGCCGGCAAACCTGGCCATGACGGCAATGACGCTCCAGTCGATGTCCGGCGGGCGCTTCCTGCTCGGCCTCGGCGTAAGCGGGCCGCAGGTGGTAGAAGGCTGGCACGGCGTGCGGTACACGCGGCCAATCCGGCGCCTGCAGGAGACCATCGCAGTCGTGAAGCTGCTCACGAGGGGGGAGAAATCACAGTACGAGGGCGAGATCATCCGTCTACCGCTTCCGGGCGGCGAGGGGAAAGCGATCCGTTCGCGGGCAAAACCGCAACCGGACATTCCGATCTACCTAGCGACGCTCAGCCCGAACTCGCTCGAGCTGACGGGGGAGGTTGCGGATGGCTGGCTCGGCACATCGTTCATGCCGGAGCACGCGGACGTATTCTTCGAGCACATCCGACGTGGCGCCCAGAAGGCAGGCCGGCCGTTCGAGGATATCGATCTCGCGGTCGGCGGCGCCGTCGGCTTCTCGGACGACATCGACAAGCTGCTGGCGCGGCACCGGCCGGGGATCGCCTTCACACTGGGTGCGATGGGCTCGAAGCGGCACAACTTCTACAACGGTGCCTTCCGCCGTGCCGGCTACGACGAGGAGGCGATCGCCGTCCAGAACCGCTGGCTCGAAGGCGACCGTGAAGGCGCTTCCTCGCTCGTGCCCGACGAGCTCGTGCTCCAGACGAACCTGCTCGGCACCGAAGACATGGTCCGCGAGCGCATCCGCAAGTACCGCGACGCCGGCATAACAACGCTGCGACTGCAGCCGGATGGCCGCACGCTCGACGAGCGGCTGGAGACGTTGGGGCGCGCGGTGGAGCTAGTGACCGAGGTTGCGGCGGAGGCGAAGGTCGCATAGACCGCCCATGGCAGGCCCGGTATAATCGCCAGCAGTAGCACAAGCATTCTACGGAGGCGGGCGAACGACCACCGAGCGCATAATCTCCGGCAAGCCGCAGGACGAAGAAGAGGCGATCGATGTCACCTTGCGGCCCCGCCGCCTCGATGAGTTCATCGGCCAAGAGAAGCTCAAGGACAACCTCGGTATCGCCGTGGACGCGGCCAAGCAGCGCGACGAGCCGCTCGACCACCTGCTCTTCTATGGGCCGCCCGGCCTCGGCAAGACGACGCTCGCCCACATCATCGCTTCCGAGATGGGCGTCTCAGTGCGCGTCACGTCCGGTCCGGCAGTCGAGCGCGCGGGCGACCTCGCCGCAATCCTGACGAACCTTCAGGAGCACGACGTGCTGTTCATCGACGAGATCCATCGCCTGCCGCGCGCCGCGGAAGAGGTGCTTTACCCGGCGATGGAGGACTACGCGCTGGACATCGTGCTCGGCCGGGGGCCAGGCGCGCGCTCGGTCCGTCTCTCGATTCCGCGATTCACGCTCGTCGGCGCGACGACGCGGTATGCGATGCTCTCGCCGCCGCTACGCGACCGCTTCGGCGCCGTCTACCGCCTGGACTTCTACGATGAGCCGGCGATCGCTGCGATCATCTTGCGCAACGCCGGGATCTTGAAGGTCCCGATCGACGACAATGGCGCCGAAGAGATAGCGCGACGCTCGCGCGGGACACCGCGCGTGGCCAACCGACTGCTGCGGCGGGTAAGGGACTACGCGCAGGTGCGGGCGGACGGCTCGATCAACGCCGCGGTGGCGGGCGAGGCGTTGTTGCGACTGGACGTGGATGATCTCGGGCTCGATGATGTCGACCACAAGGTGTTGCGCACGATCATCGAGAAGTACGACGGCGGGCCGGTTGGTATCGAGACGATCGCCGCTTCCATCTCGGAAGAGGCGGACACAATTATGGACGTCTACGAGCCGTATCTGATGCAGGTCGGGTTCCTCCAGCGCACGCCGCGCGGCCGCATCGCGACACGTCACGCCTATGCGCATCTGGGCCTCGAGGCGCCGCGTTCGGCGCAGGCCATGCTGTTCGAGTAGCCCGATGGCCAACCCGTTCGCGATTGTTCCACAAGCTCGCGAATTACAGCGGGCCGCCGGCCTTCTTCCGCGTGTTGCCGCTGCCGCGTGGTTTCGCACTCCTGACGGTGACCGGTCGCAAGACGGGCAAGCGCCGCCGCCGGCCGATTCGGGCCATCCGAGATGGCACAACGCTCTACGCGGTGGCTATTCTGGGGGCGCAATCCGACTGGCTGAGGAATCTAAGGGCTGATCCCAAGGCTCAGGCGCGGCTGGGCATCCGGACGCGCGGCATAACGCTGCGGGAAATCACGGACGCGGCGCAGCGGGAGGAGGCCGAACAGCTCTACATCGAGACGATCGTCCCTTACGACTACTTCGACGTCCCCATCGTCGACTGGACGATTCCATCGCCGTCCCGCATCGTCGATTGGACGTGGCCATCGCCGTCCCGCATCCGCAAGTCCCATCGCGAGTGGCTCGAGCGGGGCACCCTCGTCGCGCTCGAGCTGGAGTAAGCTAACCTTCGATGCGGCTCCTAGTGCTGCTCTTCGCTATCGTGGTCTCAATAACGCTGTCGGCATGTGGAGGCGATGACGAGTCCGATCGCACAACCACGACAGCCAGCCCGGCGCGGAGCTCGGCTGCCGTTACCGTCACGCCAAAGGAGGGAGCCATGGAATTCACGCTCACAAGCGATGCATTTACGGATGGCGAATCCATTCCCGCGCGCTTCACCTGCGATGGTGATGACGTCTCGCCGGCGCTGAAGTGGCAGGGCGTTCCCGACGAAGCTCAGTCCCTCGCCCTGATCATGGACGACCCGGATGCGCCCGGCGGAACATACACGCATTGGCTGATTTATAACGTTCGCGGCCAAGCACGCGCCCTCCCGGAGGGCGTGGAAAAGACCGACCGACCCGCTAACGGCGAGGGCGCCGTGCAGGGCAGCAACGATTTCGGAGATAACGCTTACGGAGGGCCCTGCCCGCCGGGCGGCAATGCTCACCATTACAACTTCCGACTCTATGCACTCGATGGGATCTTGGATCTTGATCCGGGCGCCTCGAAGGAGAGCCTGCTTAAAGCGATGGAAGGCCGTATCCTCGGCGAGACGACCCTGACAGGGACGTACAAGAGGCGATAGGCTTGACCGACCGTCGTCGCATTTCTTCCGGGTCTCCCTACGAGCCGAAGATCGGCTTCTCGCGTGCGGTTCGCGCCGGCGATACGGTATACGTCTCGGGCACGGTGGCCTGGGGCGAGGATGGCAGGCTGGTCGGCGAGGGAGATGTCTATGTTCAGGCGAAACAGGCGATCGCGAACATCGAGAAGGCGCTTATCGAGGCCGGCGCGTCGCTCAACGACGTCGTACGAACGCGCATTTACCTGATCGATATCTCGCGTCTCGAAGAAGCTGCGAGGGCCCATGGCGAAGCGTTCGGCGAAATCCGCCCCGCGTCCTCGATGGTCGAGGTGTCTGCGTTGGCTGAGCCGCAGATGCTGGTCGAGGTCGAAGCGATCGCCGTCATTTGAACGCGTAGCGGGCGGGCGTCAAACCCGCCCCCTAGCGAGCTGGACCTTGGCGTTTTCTCGACTCTACAATCACGGTCCGCTATCGGCGAACCGCTGGCATCGACGTCAGACGGCTACGAGCTCTCTGCGCGCACGCTCGAGCACTTCGATAGCTGAGTCCAGACTGTCCATTGTCTGGGCGAGCGCATTGAGGTCTTCCTTCTCCTCGGCCTGAAGGCCTACCTCCAACGTCAGCCGGTACGCCTCGCGGTACCTGTCGTGGATACGACTGCGGCACCAGTCCTTAAGAGCAGCGTCATCGCGTGTCATCAAAACCTCCTGCCTGCCACACCAAATGCAACCATGCGCTTGACCTGGTTCTGGGGACTCAGCCATTCTGCCACTGGATGTGTAACATTCTCATGACAGGGCATCCATCGAAGCATAACATTTCCGTATACAGGAAACCTTTTGGAACTGGTGTAAGGGCGCGGCGCGAATCGTGTAGCATAGGACGCGCCATGGAGCCGCGTATTCAGTACGCCACGACTGCCGACGGCGTAAATATTGCCTTCTGGGCGATCGGCGAGGGGATGCCGTTCGTGCACATGCCGTGGTTCCGGAGCAGTCATATTCAGCGCGAATGGCAGATACCGGAATATCGTCGCTGGTACGACAATCTGGCGAAGAACCTGTGCCTGATCCGCTACGACGGGCGGGGCATCGGCATGTCCGACCGTGACGTAAGCGAGTACTCTCTGGACGCGCTCGTTGCTGACCTTGAGGCGGTGGTTGACCGCCTCAAGTTGGAGACTGTGGCTCTCTTTGGCGTCCTGCACATGGGGCCCGTGGCGATTGCCTACGCGGCGCGACACCCCGAGAGGGTGTCGCATCTCGTGTTGTGGTGCACGTACGCACGAAGCAGTGACTACGCCCGATCAACCCAGGTGCAAGCGACACGCGGGTTCATGGATAAGGACTGGGAGCTGTATACCCAAACGCTGGCACATGTGCGGCTCGGCTGGTCGGAGGGCGCATCCGCGCAGCAGTTCGCAGCACTGATCCGCGAGAGCATCACGCCACAAGCGCTTCAGGCGCTGATCGAGGCATACCAGGACCTCGACGTTTCGGCCCTCCTACCTGAGGTTAAGGCGCCGACGCTTGTTCTCCACCGCGGTGGGCTGGAGTGGCTCCGGGTAGACGTGGCAAAAGAGCTGGCGGCTCGCATACCGGGTGCCAGCCTCACCCTGCTCGAAGGCTCGTCCGGCGCGCCGTTCCTCGGCGACTCCGCCTCGGTCATACGGGCGATTGACCGATTTCTCGGGTTGGAAGGAGATGCCGGTCTCGTGGAATCAACGGGGCTCGGAGGACGCCTGGTCACGATCCTCTTTACCGACATCGTAGGTTCGACAGCACTCACTCGACGCCTGGGTGATGAAGGCGCCAGAGCCGTGCTGCGGGGGCACGAGCGCATTGTGCGGGAGGCGCTCGCCGCCCACGGTGGCAGCGAGGTAAAAGCGACGGGTGACGGCTTCATGGCGTCGTTCGGGTCGGCGCGAAAGGCGTTGGAGTGTGCGATCGCGGTCCAGAAATCGTTCGAAGAAGGGAAAGCCAGCGGTGGGTCGCCAAATGGCGTGCCGTTGCAGGTGCGAATCGGCCTCAACGCCGGGGAGCCGGTGGCCGAGGACGGGGACCTGTTCGGCACCGCGGTTAACATGGCGGCGCGGATCGCCGACCAGGCCCAAGGAGGCGAGATCCTGGCTTCAAACGTGGTGCGGGAGCTAATGGCTGGCAAGGGCTTTGGCTTCACTGACCGGGGCGAGCAGGTGCTTCGCGGGTTCGAAGACCCGGTGCACGTCTACGCGGTCAACTGGCGGGAGGGAGAGGGTTAAGCATGCCGCTGTACATGGACCTACACAAACTGCAGGGGGTGACGCCGGAGGCGCTGGCGAACGCGCATCTCAAGGACTTGGATGTTCAGGATAAATACGGCGTCCGTTATTTGCGCTACTGGTTCAACGAGCCAGCCGGCAAGATCTTTTTGCCTCGCGGAGGCGCCAAGCGCCGACGTCGCCATGGCCGTCCATCGCGAGGCCCATGGGCTGCTGCCGGAGGAGATTATCGAGGTGGAAGGCAAGGACGTTGAGGGCTTGCTAGGTACCACACAAGAGGTGCCGCGGCGACAAACACCACCGCCAGATACGGCGTTCAGGGCCGTGCTCTTCACAGACGTCGAAGGCTCAACCGCACTCACGCAACGCCTGGGGGACGCGAGGGCGATGGAGCTGCTCCGTGTCCACGACTCCACCGTTCGCGGCGCGCTGACAGAGACCGGCGGCAGGGAGATCAAGCACACGGGCGACGGGCTGATGGCGTCGTTCGGGTCGGTGGCCCGCGCTGTGGAGTGCTCGATTATGGTGCAGCGAGCACTCGCTGCTGAGGACTCAGTCCGGCTGCGTATCGGCATCGGCGCCGGAGAGCCGGTGGAGGAAAGCAATGATATCTTCGGTGCAGCTGTCCAGCTCGCCGCGCGGGCTTGCAGCAAGGCGGTTGCTGGACAGATTATCGTGTCCGGCGTCGTGCGAGACCTTTGTATCGGTAAAGGGTTTGCGTTTACGGACCGCGGGAGAGTGCGCCTGAAGGGATTCGACGAACCAGTCCGATTGTTCGAAGTGAGCTGGAGAGGTGGCGAGAATGCCTAAAACAAAATTGCCAGCGGGCCCGACCGAGCTGACGGCGAAGTGGTTAAGCGACGCCGTGGGCGCGCCGGTCCGTTCCTTTAGCAACCAGGTCATCGGCGAAGGCGTGGGGCTGTTGGGACAACTAGCGCGGGTCAACCTGGAATACGAAGGCCGTGCCGAGGGCGCTCCGCGCTCGCTGATCGCGAAATTCCCGGCCGCTGTTCAGGAGAACCGCGACCTCGCCAATCTCTTTCAATTCTACGAGCGAGAGGTGCGCTTCTACGAGGACATTGCCAGGCGTGCGCAGATGGCGACGCCGCACTGCTTCTTCTCTGCCTTTGACGCCGCGACCGGCACGTTTGTTCTTCTCATGGAGGACTTGAGTGAGGCGCGAATTGGTGATCAATGCGCCGGCGCCACACAGGAAGAGGCAGAACTCGCCGTTCGGGAAATGGCGAAGTTCCACGCCGATTGGTGGGGCAAGGTTGAGACGGAGGAGCTGGATTGGATACCACACGCCAATGCGCCGGTCCATCGCTCCGCGGAGGATTCTTATCAGAAGTCCCTCGGGCCCTGTTTAAACATCTTCGGACACCGCGTTCCGGACAGCGTACGGCCGGTGATGGAGAAGCTGGCGACGAATGTCTGCTATCTCCTCGACCGGGCATCCGAGCCTCCCTGCACCATCGTTCACGGCGACTTTCGCTACGACAACCTCTTCTTCGCTGAGGAGCCTGGGAAGCGGATGCTGACCGTCATCGATTGGCAGATCATGTCCCGGGCGAGGGGACCATATGACCTTGGCTACTTCTTGAGCCAGAGCGTTCAGACGGACGCGCGCCGCGCGAGGGAAAAGGACCTCCTGGCTCAGTACTACCAGACTTTGCTCGACAACGGGGTCAAGGACTACAGCCGAGAGGACTGCTTCCAGGATTATCGAAGGTCGGTGCTGTACTGCCTCGTCTATCCCGTGATTGCGGGCGGTACCCTTGACCTAAGCAACGAACGCGGCGTCTCGCTTGTTTCGGCGATGCTCGAGCGCAGCTTGATGGCCATCGACGACCTTAATTGCGGCGAGTTGCTGCCCGGCTAGAAAGCAGCGGCGGGGAGTTAAAAATGCCCGACTACGACATCATCACCGTGGGTGGCGGCCTCGGCGGCGCTTCTTTCGCCAAGGCGATGGCCGAGCGCGGGGCACGCGTGCTCGTTGTGGAGCGCGAGGCGAAGTTCAAGGACCGCGTCCGCGGTGAGTGGCTCGCGCCATGGGGAGTCGCTGAAGCGCACGAGCTGGGTGTTTACGAGACACTGATTTCGCAGTGCGGCTACCACCCGACGGGGTGGGACACGCGCCTTGCGGGGAACAGCATCGGCTTGAGGGACCTGGCTGCGACGACACCTCATGCCAAACACCTAATGACGTTCTACCACCCACGGGCCCAAGAGGCCTTGGTCGAGGCGGCAGAGAGGGCGGGCGTCGAAGTGAAAACAGGCGTTCGGGTGGTCGCTGTCCAGCCCGGCGCTACGCCGAGCGTTACGCTCCAGAGCAACGGTCGCAGCGCGTCGTTGACTACGCGCCTCGTTGTCGGCGCTGACGGCCGCGGATCGATGGTGCGCAAGTGGGGCGGGTTCGATTCGAACGACGATCCCGACCAGCAATGGCTGGCAGGCATCCTCATCGAGAATACGCCGGCGCCGATGGACTACAGCGTGGCCGTGTTCAATCCGTTCGCTTCGCGAATAGCGCTGATGTTTCCCCAGGGAGATCGCCGCGCGCGGTTCTACTTCGGCGCGCGCAGCAGTGAGCCGGGAATGAGCGGTGATCGCGAGGTGCCACGTTTCATCGAAGAGTCCGTAAAGACGGGTATGCCCGCCGAATACTTCGAAGGCGCGACCTCCGCCGGGCCGCTCGCTACATTCTCGGGAGCCGACTCCTGGGTCGATCACCCGTATCGAAATGGTGTGGCATTGATCGGCGATGCGGCGGCGCAGAGCGATCAGACGTGGGGGCAGGGTATGGCCTTGACCCTCCGCGACGCTCGTATCCTCCGCGACGCCCTTCTAGCAGACGACGACTGGGACGCCGCCGGCCACGCCTACGCGGAGGAGCATGACCGCCAATTCCATGACCTGCACACAGCCGAGTCATGGTTTACCGGCATCTTCATGGAGCCGGGGGCAGAAGCAGACGCGCGACGCGCGAAGGCGCTGCCTCAGGTAGCGATGGACCAGACGAGAATACCGGACACCTTCTTCAGCGGCCCAGGATCGGCACCGGTCGACGAAACGGCGCGCCGCCGCTTCTTCGGCGAAGAATGATAATCTGTTGCCGGCATTTCAAAGGGAGGTCGACGCATGACTCAAACGCCTGAGACGGCAGAGGCGAAAGCTCCGTCGAAAGAGAGCACCAGGAGGCGCAAAGCGCTCGTTACCGGCGCCTCGTCCGGGATTGGTGAAGAGTTCGCCCGGCAACTGGCGAACAAGGGATATGACCTGGTCCTCGTCGCGCGGCGAAAAGATCGTCTCGAGAAGATCGCGGCCGAGCTCTCTCAAACGCAGGGCAGCGTAGCGGAAATCATCGAGGCTGACCTCGTAACTCCTGAGGGTGTCATCTCGGTGGAGAAGCGGCTCGGGCAGGGCGACATCGACCTGCTTGTGAACAACGCCGGTTTCGGGACACGCGGCGAATTCGCGACTATGCCGATCCACCGCGAACTGGAAGAGCTTGATCTGAACATCAAGGCGCTTGTCCGCCTCACGCACGCCGCGCTAGGCAACATGGTTCAGCGCAAGAGGGGCAACATCATAAACGTCGGCTCTACTGGCTCGTTCCAGCCGGTGCCGTATATGTCTACGTATGCGGCAACGAAGGCGTTCGTGCTGCACTTCTCGGAGGGCGTCCACGAGGAGGTGAAGAAGCACGGCGTAACTGTGACCTGCTTGTGCCCCGGGTATGTGCTTACGGAGTTCCAGCAAGTGGCAGGGATCAACCAACAGCGCTTGCCTGCTCGTGGGCGATTGACCCCGGCACAAGTCGTGGCGAGCGCCCTGAAGGGGTCCGCGGACGGGCACGCCATCGTTGTCCCGGGAGCAATGAACCGCACTCTGGCCACGGGCCTCGTGCGGATGACGCCTCGTTTCGCCGTACGCCGGATTGCCGGCTCGTTGTTCAAGGACGCAGGAACGCAGTCGTGAGCTCGGCAGAGCACCATCCGTAGCCAGTAAGAAACGCCCAACATGAACTGAGAAGGAGGAAGCCAAATGGGCAAGCTCGACGGGAAAGTATCCGTAGTGACCGGGGCCAGCTCCGGCATCGGCCTGGCGATCGCGAAAGCGCTCGGCGCGGAGGGCGCGAACGTTGTGCTCTCAGGCCGCAAGCGCCAGCCGATGGACGAGGCGGCGAAGGCGATCTCGTCCGACGGTGCGAAAGCGGTGGTCCGCCAGTCGGACGTTCGGGATGAGAAGCAAATGGCGGAGCTCATCGACTCAGCCGTGGCGGAGTTCCGCAAGCTCGACATCATGGTCAACAATGCGGGCGTGAACCCGTTCGACAACGTGCTCGAGGGCGATGTCCAGAAGTGGAGAGATACCCTAGAGACCAACGTTATCGGGCTGGCGCTCGGCTGTCGCGAGGCCTATCGGGTGATGAAAGGCAGAGGCGGGCACATCGTCAACGTGACAAGCGTCGCCGCGCGCTACGCCGAGCCGGACGACCCGATGTACGCCGCCTCGAAGCACGCCGCCGGCGCGCTCACCGAGAGCCTGCGTCTCGCGCTACAGGGCAAGAACATCCGCATGACGGCAATCATGCCGGGCGCTGTAGCGACGAACCTTGTGCGCACGATGCCGCAGGAGCAGCTGTTCGCGATCGGCCGGATGTTCGGGATCGATCCGGAGGCGGTGGGGATACAGCCGGGGGAGCACCTGCCGCAGGAGGTATTCGAGCGCGTGCTCGGAGTCGCCCGTCAGTTCGTGATGAGCCCGGAGGACATCGCGCAGGCCGTCGTCTACGCCGTGACCACCCCGGAGACGGTGCACATCAACGAGATCATGGTGCGCCCGCCGCAACAGCTGCAAATCCCGGGCGTGAGCGCGCCGGCTTAGCGGCGCCGGGCTACTCGCCCGCGAGTGGCTCGACGACCACGACAGGGATTTCCCGGTGGGTCCTCGCCTGATACTGGTCGTAGTCGGGCCAGATCGAGGTCATCAGGCTCCAGAGTGCTGGTTTCTCCTCGGCCGAGGCAGTGCGGGCTTGCGCGGTGAACCTGTCGCCGCCTACCTGCACGTTGACCTCAGGATTCACGACTAGATTGAGGTACCACTCCGGGTGCTTCTCCGCGCCTCCCTTGGACGCGACGACGATGTACCGGTCGCCGTCACGGCCATAGATCAGCGCGGTACGCATGAGTTTCCCGGACTTCCGGCCGCGTGTCGTGAGCAGGAGTGTGTTCACCCCGCGCCAATGATGTCCTGTCTTGCCGTCGCTTTCGACGTAGCCGCGAATGTGCTGGGCGACCCAGCCGACGGGGCTGTCGAAGACCTCCTCTCGCGTCATCTGTAGTCGTCCGAATCGAGCGCCTAGAAGGCGCCCTGTTTCTGGAGCCAGTCCCAGAACTTCTCGGGCGCGGACATAGTGCTTAGCCGCCCCATGCGCACGAGCGCCCAGTCGTCGAACTCGTGCGAATCCTTGACCTCCCGCAGCGTCACCGGCTTCTTGGCCTGCTGGACGTACTCGAAGTCGGCGACCCAGGAGCGCTCGTCGTTGGGGTCCGGCCTCGCCTCCGAGACGACCTTCGCTAGGCCGACGACCGCTTTCTCGTCGCCGGTGTGATAGATGATGACGGTATCGCCGGGCTTCATCTCTTTGATCGCGTTGACGGCAGCAGGGTTGCGCACTCCGTCCCACTCGGTCTTTCGGTCGCGCTTCAGGTCATCGAGCGAGTACGTGTCCGGGTCGGTCTTGGCGAGGAAGTAGGCCATGGCGTCACCTCAACGATGTGTTGGCGGCAGAGATTATCGCACATTGGGGTAAAATTCGCCCCATGGAGCTAGAAGTCCGGTACGTTACGACTTCGGACGGCGTACGTATCGCTTACGCGATCGCGGGCAGCGGGCCGCCGATGGTGACCTTCTCCGATCCGATTGCCAGTCACGTGCAGCTCGGCTGGTCACATCCTGTGCTCGGGCGATTCTTTCAGGAGATGGCACGGCGGAACACCGTCCTCTTCTTCGACTTTCGCGGGTGCGGCCTGTCGGACCGCTTACCAGCCCACACAGTTAGTCTCGACGATGCGGTTCGTGATGCAGAGGCAGTGGTCCAGCGAGTAGGATGGCGCGAGTTCGCGATGAACGCTGGCGGGGGAGGGTCGCCGGCGGCAATATCTTTCGCGGCGCGTCACCCGGAGCAGGTTTCTCGGCTGGCGTTGGCGGACGGCTTCGCACGTGCAAACGACATGCTTAGCCAGCCGCAGGTCCAGGCACTCGTTGCGGCGGCCAAGCTCGACTGGATCCTCGCCACGGAAGCGATAGGGACCGCCGCATTCGGCGTCGGCCGCGAGGAGTCCAGCGGCTACGGGGCCTATATCCGGTCTTGCATCGATCCAGAATACCTGCAGAACACAGACGTGCTTGCAGCGATCGATGTGTCGGAACTCGCCGGCGCCGTGAAGGCGCCGACGCTGGTGTTAAAGCACAGCGGGCTTCAGTACTCGACGATGGAGATGGCGAAAGATCTCGCCGCCCGCATCCCCAACGCACAACTCGTGGTGGTGGAAGGGGGCTGGGCCGACGATCCGGAGGGGGTTGCGCGCCGCATCAGCGAATTTGTCAACGTTGGGACCGAAGCGACGCATGTTACCAGCGAGCAGGTAGCTCCTCAGGCGCTTACTCGCTCGCGCCTCGTCACCGTCCTCTTCACCGACCTTGTCGGCCACACCGAGATGATGTCCCGCCTCGGCGACGAGCGCGGCCGCGCCGTCCTCCGCGAGCATGAGCGCATAACGCGCGACGTCCTCAAGCAGCACGGCGGCACCGAGGTCAAGACCATGGGCGACGGGTTCATGGCGTCGTTCGGCTCCGTCACCAAAGCCGTCGAGTGTGCCGTAGCCCTCCAGCGCGCCTTCGTCGAGCGCCAGGGCGAGCCGCTCTCCATCCGTGTCGGACTCAACGCCGGTGAGCCGATCGAAGAAGACGGCGACCTCTTCGGCGCGACCGTCATCCTGGCCTCTCGCATCGCGGCGAAGGCGGGCGGCGGCGAGATACTCGTGGCGGATACGGTGCGCGGGCTATGTTCGGGGAAAGGGTTCCTGTTCGCGGACCGTGGGGAGTTCGTCGCGAAGGGATTCGAGGAACCGGTGAGGGTGTACGAGGTGAGGTGGCGAGAATGACTACGCACGGTGCTGGAAACGAGGCCGGGGTGCGATGACGGCGAGCGCACCTAGCGGGACAGTCACGTTCCTCTTCACGGATATCGAGGGGTCGACGCGCCGATGGGAGGAAGAGCCCGACGCTATGCAAGTGGCGTTGGCTGCGCACGACGAGGTGGTGCGGGCCGCTATCGAGGCCCGGGGCGGCTGGCTGTTCAAGCACACCGGTGATGGCGCGTATGCCGCTTTCGCTTCGGCGCGGGCGGCGGTCGAGGCAGCGATTGACGCGCAGCGTGCGCTCGAATTGCCGGTGCGCATGGGCATCGCAACGGGAGAGGCGGAACGCCGCGGCGACGACTACTTCGGACCGCCGCTGAACCGCGCTGCCCGCGTGATGGGCGCCGGGCACGGCGGCCAGATCCTGGCTGCCTCATCAACGGTCGCCCTGATCGAAGGCTTCGAACTTGTGGATCTCGGTCCCCGCCGGCTGCGCGACCTGTCCGAGCCACTGCAACTCTTTCAGGTCTGCGCAGATGGATTGCGCCGTGACTTCCCAGCGCTAAACACGCTCGACACTGTCCCCGGTAACCTGCCCGCCCAGACGACGAGCTTCGTCGGCCGCGAGGCGGAGGTGACCGCCGTGCGCGAGGCGCTTCAGGCCCATCGTCTGGTCACGCTCGTCGGGGTTGGCGGTGTCGGCAAGACCCGCCTTGCCCTACAGACTGCCGCCGAAGTGCTTGATCAGTATCGAGACGGAGCGTGGCTCGTGGAGTTGGCGCCCATACTCGACGCGGCGGAGTTGACCGAGGGCGTGGCGGCCGTCTTCTCCGTTCCACCCCAGGCGGGCGGCTGGCGAGACGCTCTGACCGAATCGCTCCGAGGCCGCCAAATGCTACTGATGCTCGACAACTGCGAACATGTTCTAGACGAGGCCGCGTCGCTAGTCGAAGCGCTCATCGCAGCATGTCCGGGCGTCACGATCATGGCCACGAGCCGGGAGGCACTAGGCGTCGCCGGCGAGTCGGCGTGGCCGGTGCCGTCACTCGGGCTGGGCGCGGACTCGACGGCAGCGACGCTCTTCATTGAGCGGGCGCGGGACGTTGTACCTGCCTTCGACCCAGGCGACGACCTCGAGGTGGTCGCCGAGATCTGTCGCCGCCTCGACGGCATCCCGCTCGCGATCGAGCTCGCGGCGGCGCGCGTTCGCTCCATGAGCCCGAGCCAAATCCGCGACCGGCTCGACGAGCGGTTCCGGTTGCTCACCGGGTCGCGGCGATCGATGGAACGGCACCAGACACTGCGCCACGCCGTGCAGTGGTCATACGACCTCCTGAACGAGGTCGAACGTCGTGTTCTCCAACGCGCGTCCGTATTCGCCGGCAGCTTCTCGCTCGCCGCGGCGACTGCGGTGTGCGGACGGGACGCGCAAGGCAATCTAGACGAATTCGAGATCCTCGACGTGCTTGATTCTCTGGTCCGTAAGTCGCTGGTCAATGTTGATCGGACCTCCGAGGAGCTCCGATACAGCATGCTGGAGACCATCCGGCAGTTCGCGGAGGAGCGCCTAGCGGAGAGCGGAGAAGGCGAGACGACGCGCGAACGGCATGCGGTGTTTTTCGCCGATCAGTCCGAGGCTGCATTTGAACTGTTCCGCAGCCCCCGCGAAGCCATCATCTACCGGTTCGTGGACGACGAGATCGCAAACCTCAGGGCGGCATTCCGCGGGGCGGTCGACCGCGAACGTGCCGACCCGGCCATCCGCATCGCAGCGTGTGTCCACCAGGCGGCGAGGTTCCGGCTGCGGACCGAGACGTTCGGGTGGGCAGCCGAGGTCGCCGACATGGCCCGGAAGATTGCGCATCGCAAGTTGCCACTCGTGTTGACCATGGCCGCTGACAGCGCGTGGGGA
>VBEI01000066.1 GCA_005882715.1 Chloroflexota bacterium
CGGAATCTTCTACCCCGATAAGCTCTGCCTTATCGGCAATGGCGTCGTCGTAGACTGCGCGGAGCTGCTCCGCGAGATCGAGGACCTCGAGAGTCGTGGAGTAAGCGTTCGCGGCCGGCTATTTCTTAGCGATAGGGCGCACGTCATCATGCCGTGGCATCGCATCATCGATGAGTTGGACGAGAAGCTGCGCGGTGAGGGCGCGATCGGCACGACAGGTCGTGGTGTTGGCCCCGCCTTCGTCGACAAAGTGGCCCGCGCCGGCGTCCGCATGGCCGATCTTGTCGATCCAGAGGCTTTGCTCAGCCTTCTCTCTTTTCTCGTCCCCTATAAGAACGCCGTTCTGCAGAAGCTCTACGGCGCGGACCCTCTGGAAATGGAAAGCGTTGCAGAAGAGTACCGCGATTACGGCGCGAGACTCGCACCGTATGTTGCGGACACATCATCTCTCGTCCATCAGGCGCTGAAAACCGGCGATACAGTCCTTCTCGAGGGGGCACAGGGCTCGCTGCTGGACCTCGACTCCGGGACCTACGAATACGTCACGTCTTCTGTCCCGTCCTCGCTGGCTGCCGGGGCGGCCATCGGCATGGGCATCGGCCCCACGCAGATCCAGACAGTGCTCGGCGTCTTCAAGGCCTATAACACGCGCGTCGGCAACGGCCCGATGCCTACCGAACTGCTCGACGAGACAGGCCGCCTGCTGCGCGAAGGAGGCCCCAAACCCGAGTATGGCTCCACTACGGGCCGCCCCCGCCGCTGCGGCTGGTTCGACGGTGTCGCCGCGCGCCACAGCGTCCGCATCAACGGCCTTTCCTCCGCTGCTCTTACGCGCCTCGACGTACTGGATCCTCTGCCAACCATCAAGGTCTGCACCGCTTACCGTGTTCATGGCGAAGAGACCGATTCGATGCCGGCCGCCGGCGCCGCGCTCGCCGCCGCTCAGCCTGTATATAAAGAGCTTCCGGGTTGGCAGAAGCAAACTGCCGGCATAAGAAGGTTCGGGGACCTGCCCCCGGAGGCGCAGTCGTATGTTCGCTTCATACAGGATATGCTCGGCGTGAAAATTTGCCTCGTCTCCGTGGGCCCCGAACGCGAACAGGCGATCAGGCTTGAGCGTATAATCTGACGGAATGTCAGACGCCGTAACTCCCTGGCTGCACATCTTGGCGGTAACAGTCTGGGTGGGTCCGCAGTTCTTCCTCTTCATCGCCGCGCTTCCCGCGATCCGCACCATCGAGGACCGTCAGGCGCGGGCGCGCGTCATGCGCGTGATTGTCACGCGCTTCGGCTGGCTGGCCTGGGCGGCGATGGCAGTGATCGTCCTCACCGGCATCTCGAACCTCTTCCAGGTCGGGGACGACACCCCACTAAGCTGGTCGACCGCCTTTGATTTCCGCTACGGCCGCATTTTCGCCGAGAAGATGGTTCTGGTCGGGATCACCGTCGCCTTAACCGCGGTCCATACGTTCGTCGTCGGGCCGCGGCAGTTGGCTCTGAACGAACAGATGGACGCCGACCCGACGCAGGTCGCGCGCTTGCGCCGGGTGTCGATCGCCATCAGCGTGACCTCGCTCCTCGCCAGCGTCCTCGCAATCTTTATGGGCGCCCTGCTCGCCAACCACACCTACTCCTTCGAACCCGATTGACCGGCCCGCGCGTCGAAATCACCTATTGCACGCGATGCAAGTTCCTCTTACGCGCCGCCTGGCTCGCCCAGGAGCTGCTCACCACATTCGAGTCCGAGCTGGCGGAAGTCGCTCTTCGGCCCGGCTCGGGTGGGGTATTCGAAGTGCGCATGGACGGCGAGGTCATTGCGTCGAACGCGAACAGCGGGGCGATGCCGGATGTCGGCGAGGTGAAGCGCCTCCTGCGCGACCGTATCGCGCCCGGCCGACCCATCGGCCATGACTAGCCCCCGCCGGAATTATAGGAGAGGTCCAGGTCCCGTTCGTCCCGAGTGTCCTTCTCTGAAGGACGTATAGAGGGACATGAAGCGGCAGGTGCGCTTGAAGCTACCTAGAAGCGTCCGGGCGGCGACTTAAACCCCTCGAACGGGCTCTCCCGCTTTGCCCAGCGCCGCCGCCGCAGGATCTTGCCCACCTCGTCGGCGATGTCCGCCGGATTGATTTCGTGTTCCATGCCGTTCAGCGAGTCGGGCTCCCCGTCGTCTTGCGGCTCCTTCGCGAAAGCGCGCGGCACCTGTACTCGCGACTCCGCTTCTGCGCGCAGAAGCTCCTCGATGGGGTTCGGTTCGAGGGAAGGATCCGCGATCGAGCCCGCCACTGCCTCCTTGACCGAAGGCTCTTTCTGATCGAGGTGGGCTTCCTTCTCCTCTTGCGCGAGGATCGCCCGCTTGGCAGCTTCAAACCGCTGTTCCGCTTCTTCCTCCAGCCGTCGCCTGTCTTGCGCCTCGGCTTCGACACGTGCCCGTTCTTCGGCTTCAGCTGATAACCTTCGCTGCTCCTCGGCCTCTGCTTCCAACTGTGCGCGCTCCTCAGCCTCAGCCTCGAGCCGCCATGTCTCCGCTTCCTCCTCGAGCCGTCGCCTTTCTTCCGCCTCGGCTTCGACACGTGCCCGTTCTTCGGCTTCAGCAGATAACCTTCGCTGCTCCTCCGCCTCCGCTTCGAGAAGCGCCCGATCTTCGGCCTCTGCCGCGAGGCGCCGTTCTTTCGCCTCCGCTTCGAGGCGCCGTTCTTCCGCCTCAGCTTCGAGGCGCGCCCGCTCCGCGGTTTCTGCCGCTAGCCGCTGTTCTTCCGCCTCCGCATCCAGCCGCCGCTGCTCCGCCTCCGCTTCAAGACGCGCCTGCTCCCCGGTTTCTGTGACTGGGCGGCTCTGCCCCGCAACTTCGAGCGAAGCGTGCTCTTCCGAATCGGCGTGGGGGCGCCCATGTCCGATCGCATCGCCCGCGATCCATCGCGGATGCTCAGCTGCCCCTTTCTCTGGCCGCGTTTCTTCTGTCGCGAAACTCCTCTGTCTTTCTGCCTCATCTTCGAGCCGTCGCTCGAGCTCTTCTTCGACTTGCCGTCGCTGTTTTGCGGCCTCTGCTTCCCACGTCTCGATATCTTGTACTTGCTCAGCCGAGATCTCGTGAGCGGAATCCGATCGACGGAGTTCCTCGAGCGCTGCTTGGCGCACCTCGATCTCCTGCAACTCCGCTTGGAGCTTCCGCTTCTCTTCGGCGGCGGCTGCTAACTTCTCCTGAGTCTCCGACTCATCTTCAACTTTCTTCCTGTCAGATTCAGAGGCCAGACGCTGCTGCTCAGCAACCTTCTCGCTCTGCTTCTGCCGTTCCGCCGCTTCAGCGCCCAGCCGCCTGATTTCCTCAAGCTCGGTCTGCAGGCGGGTCAACGCTCTTGTCTCGGCCTGTAGCCTGCGTTTCTCCGCGACGTCGGCATGCAACTGCAGCATCTCTTGCTCAACCAGGCGAGACTGTTCCTCAGCCTCTGCTTCCAGCCGTCTTCGCTTCGCCTCCGCCTCGGCACGCAGTTGCTTAATTTCGTCCAGTTCGGCCTTGAGGATCCGCCGCCTCTCCTCTGCCTCAGCCTGAAGCCGTTTCTTCTGGGCTGCCTCGCTCTGCAGCCTCTTCAACTCCTCAGCCTCAGCGTGCAGCTTCTCCATCTCATCGAGTTCAGCCTGTAGCCGCTTCTTCTCCTCCTCCGCCTCCGCCTGCAGCCGGCTCACGTCAGAGCCGGCGCGCTTCTGCGCTGCGCCGGGGCGGGCGCCCGCGTGGGTCTCTTTCCAATGACCCTTGGTCACGACGGGTGGGAACTCCGGTATCAGTTGGACGCCATCATCGCTAAGGACCAGGTTCACCATGCTCGCCCAATAGATGAGGATCAGATTGAGGTGCATACCGCGCTTCACTTCAAATCGCGCGAACGATTGCGCGGAGTCGATGTCAACAAACGAGACTACGTAGACAAGGTCTGACTCCTCGGATGAGCGGATCAATACCATCGCCTCGCCGCTGTTATCTTCAGTGTCGAGGGGGTCGGCGGGCTCTGCCTGCAGCGCCCAAAAGGCGTGGGCGCGCTCACGCTGCGGCCGCGACAGCGACTGGATGAACCGTGCAGCAGCTTGCGCGTCGGGGAATTTGGAAAGCCGAAATGAGCTCACCCCGGCCACGTCGGGGATCATCACCACCAGCGGCGGCGTGTCAATACTCGGAAGGATCGGCGCTTGCGCTTCCGGTTCCTCAGCTTTATTGCGGGACCTGCGGAGCAAAGCTCCCAGCCGCACCATTTAGCGACTCCCTCTAAACATTGGCCGTTACCTCCCCGTTCCTACCGCCCACACTCTGTAAGACAACGTTTTTAGTCGTCACGTTACGCGCCGGACTCCCTCGTTCGTGTTGGATCGAAGTCGGGCGTGTGGACCTCGGCGTGTTCACCAATAAAGACGCAGGTTATGTTCTCTCCGCTACCGGTTTCCGCGGAGACTTCCCCGCTTTTTTCACCCCAGCGCCGGGCTCTGGCGGCGACGGGCGCCTCCCGGCTAACCTATGAGCACGGACGGAGTTTGTTATGACTGAACACGGGACGGCCACAAACCCGGCGACTTCTGAAAATGGCGAAGCATCGGCTACGGCCAAGGAAGTCTTCTCCGATCGGCTGCTTGGCCTCCTGGACGATATACTGGCCGGTCAGGCGCCCAATGCCGGGCGTTTTTGCGGCTATTGCTATCACCCGCTGGCTCCCACCAGGGAGACGTGCACCCACTGCGGCCGCCCTCTTGCCGATTGGCCGGCAGTTGCCGCCGTTCCCCGAGCGGTAATCGAGATGCACCGCCGTCGCCGCAATCGCGAGGGACTGGTCGTGCGAACTGTGGCCTGGGGAGGGCTGTCGGTCGGCGTTATCGCCGCCCTGCTGCCTCTCGCACTAGGAGATGTCGCGTTGTGGAGTGTGATCGCGTTCTTCGGATTGCTGGTGTTCTTCTATCTGCTTTCAGCAAATCTCGCCAACAGCCTCGGCGACTCTTTGGGCTACGCGTGGGGTCAGTCGCTGGTGCGGCGCGAGTGGGCGCGATTTGTCAAGCAGCGGGGCTCCGAAGTTAAGCCTTAATACGGTTGTAAGCCCCGCAGTTCGTCATCGCTAATCTGGACATGGATCACGCCATCCAGGATCTCGGTGACATAGTCCACAGGCAGTACGACATCTTGGTGGAAGACGACGCCGCGTCGAATCACAAGGTCCCGGATTTCGTCCGTGTCTTCATCAACAAGCACGCGCTCCACATCGCCGATATGCGAGTGCGGCTCCAGCCGCCAGATGGGAGCGTCGTTGAGGATCTCGCGCCCGAAGCTTGCTTTCCGCACGGTCTCCGCCGGCACCGCGATGCCTGTAAGCGTATTGGCGAAGGAGGCAGCGAGCGCGACGCCGATATTCCATATGCGGTGCACCGCGTCTGTCTTCTCGGGCTCCATGGAAGGAGTCGAGGCAGGCGTAAAATCGGTCTGGACGTGGACCGGTAGCTTGCCGAACTGCTCGCGAGTGCAACGGAGGATCACCTTCTCATCTCCGGCGTCCTCCATCAGGTCAATCGGGACGTCCTTCAGATCCGGTGCGCCGAACCCCGGCTCCGGAAAATGCGGCCCGGTGTTCACGACGATATGCGTCACCTCATTGTCTCGCGGGTCGATCACTACGGAGTGCAGGCGTCCGACGTCCTTCCCTTCGACGCTCTCGACGTGCGCCCCGTGGTGAAGGTTCTCGAGTAGAGGCACGCCTACTGCCCCTTGTACTCCGGCTTCCGCTTCTGCGCGAACGCGGTCGGCCCCTCACGCGCGTCCTCAGACTGGAAGACCCGGCCCGCCATCTGCGACTCAAGCTTCAAGCCATCTTCCAGGGACATCTCTCGTCCTTGCATCGCCGCTTGCTTGATCGCCCGGACCGCGAGCGGTCCGCATTCGAGTACGCCGGCCGCAATCTCCTCGGCCGTAGCCATCAGACGGTCGGCCGGCACGACCCGAGATACAAGCCCGAAACGCAGCGCTGTCTGCGCGTCGAAACGGTTGCCTGTCAGGAGCAGTTCCATCGCGAAGGCGAGCGGGACTGCACGCGGCAGGCGTTGGGTACCACCGGCGGCCGGAATAATCGCGCGCTTGGGCTCCGGCAGCCCGAAGCTCGCGTGCTCCGCCGCAACTCGGATATCGCAAGCCAGGGCCAGCTCAAGCCCCCCAGCCAGGCAGTAGCCATTAATCGCCGCAATGATCGGCTTCCAGCATTCAAAGCCACGGGTGATTCCGCCGAACGGCACGTCGTAGCGCGGCCCTTCGGCGCCGCCCGCGAACGCCTCCGCCATAGCCACTAAGTCCGCCCCTGCCGAGAACGCCTGTTCGCCGCTCCCGGTCAGTATCGCCACCCACACGTTTTCGTCAGACTTGAACGCCTCGAAAGCATCGCGTAACTCGCGGCTCGTATTCGGGTCGATGGCATTGCGACGGTCCGGCCTGTTTATCGTCACGTAGGCCAGTCTTCCTTTTGTTTCGTAGGTGATGTTGGCGTAGTCTGCCATGCTTCTCTCCCTCGAACGCTCGTTGTAAGCGTGGAGCCAAGTATAACTTGCCCCGCCATCCGGCGAATTGAAACCGCGTCAGCGCCCCCACTAGTGCTACAAACGTTAATAAATGGTAAACGCCGTAATGCGTCGAGCGCCGTGTTGTTATTGAGGTTGGAGGAGGTGCAGTTCTCATTCACCAGTTGCGGGGCTGGTGATGGTCGCCGCTAGGCGACCGGGGTGCGTGCAGCGCCTCCTCCGCGATTCCGACTATCGACTCACGGGGTTGCGGCGGGAGCCCAGAACGGGTGCGGCGAAAGAGGCCCTTCTTTCAGGAAGGGCCTCTTCCCCATTCTCTGGCGGCGGACATATGTCATTCCGAGCTCGCGGGGAGGGGCCGACAAACCGCCCTGAGCGCTGCGAAGGGGCGGTGGGGTGGCGAGGAATCTCGGCGCTTCGCGAAGCGGGATCCACCGTTCGTGCCGAGTAGACCACACGGCTTATCGGCCATCCGGCGGGCTGTTGAGAGGCTGCGCTACGTGGGCGGGGCAGGGTGGGAACGGAGAGAGGGAATCTCACAGCGAACCATTTCTCTTTCACGTGCCTATCATCTCCTCGAGAGCGTCTTCTCTGATATCTGGCCCCACCACTGACAGCGCCGCTCGCTCACGGCGTAGCACCCGCTGAGCCACTCGCGAGACATCTTCTGTGTTTACTAGGCGGAGTTTCTCGACCACGCTGTCGATGGGTTCGATCACACCCAGCGTCAGCAAGTTCTCACCCGCTCGCTGCCCGAGCGCCATCGGCGTCTCCAGGCTTAGGCGAAAGCTTCCCACCGTATAATCGCGGGCCTTGGTTAACTCTTCATCGCCCACGGGTTCTTGTGTCAACTTTTCGAGCTCCGTCAGGATCACCTGCACCGCTTCCCGCAGATTTTCCGGCGAGACACCCGCGGAGACGGCCAGCAAGCCGGTATCGGAATGCCGGCTTACCGCAGACCCGACCGAATAGGCGAGACCCCGACGCTCGCGCACCTCCCTGAAGAGTCGCGAACTCATGCCTCGGCCGAGTAATGAATTAAGCACCATCAAAGCGTAGCGGTCAGGGTCCCCCCGAGGCAGTGCCGGCATACCGAGGGCCACATTCGCCTGCGAGATCGGCCTCGCCTCGCCTATCGCTCGTCGCGACGGGATATCGTCATCAACGGAAACAACGACAGGCGCCTTAGCCGCGTGGCGATTTTGGAAGTGACGGACCACCAGTGCATTGACGCCGTCAGTGGAGGCGTTCCCGGCGACGCTCACCACGATGTTCGGCGCTCCGTACCATTGGCCGATCCACTCGCGGAAGTCGGCCTGTGAAAGAGCGGCGACCGTATCCTCCGTTCCCGCTGTCGACCAACCCATCGGATGGTCGCCGTACATCGCGCGACCGAGAAGCTCTCCCGCCCAGGCGCCCGGTTGGTCTTTCGTCCTCTTGATCTCCTGCTGAACGACTGACCGCTCTCTGTCGATTTCTTCCGGCGCCAGCAGCGCGTTGTGCAGCATATCAGCCAGCACCTCGATACCTGTCTCGAGCCGGTCGTCGGGGACCTGGTCCCAATAGCAGGTCATCTCTTTCGCGGTGTAGGCGTTGAGTACGCCGCCCGCCCCCTCGATCGCTTCCGCTACCTGGATCGCGGAGGGGCGCCGTGGCGTGCCCTTGAACATCATGTGCTCCAGGAAATGCGCTAGGCCCTTCGTGCGTGGCTCTTCACCGCGTGATCCCGCGCCGACGAAGATGTTAATGCTGACGGATTGCGCGGACGGGATCGATGTAGTAACCACACGAAGTCCGCCCGACAGTTCACTGACCTCGGAACTTACTGACAATGCATCCTCCAAACGAATCGATGGACGTCGCCGAACAGTATATCCCGCACGGCAGCCGGGAATTGCGATCGAGGCGGCGGCGGTCGAAGTTACGGGGTGTAGGTCACGCTCAGGCTCGGTCGCTGGCTCGACGACGGGTCTTCGCGTGTCGCCCAGTCCACCTGCGGCGGTGACGGGTTCGTGTCGGCTATTCGCCAGCCCCAGTTCCCAGCGCCCGCGATCCAGGCCTGCACATCCGTTGTCACATCCGCCGTTACGCATCCCACGGACGAAGGGACCGACATGCTGGCGTCGTAGGAAGACGCGGCAGTCGGCGCGTTGCTCCAGTCGAGCCCCGACTCGGTCCAGCCTGAAGTAATTGGGCGAAGCTCATGAGTGCGCGCGCCCCCGGAGCCGTTGGTCCGGCAAAGCCGGAGCGAGGCCGAACTCACAGTCGCGCCCCCGGAAATGCTGGATACGTCGAACTGCACATACGAATACTCCTGCGGTCCGACCAACATCGTGGTCTCCGTGCCGTGATTCGTGGGTTGCAAGGGCCCTGCCCACGTATCAGCGTTGGCACTGAACGTGACGGTGCCGCCCCCCGTTGCCGTCGGCGTCGGTGTTGCGGTCGCAGTGGGTGTCGGCGTAGGCGTAGCTGTTGGCGTCGGCGTCGGGGTTGGCGTCGGCGTAGGCGTGGGCGTAGCTGTTGGCGTCGGAGTTCGCGTTGCCGTCGGTGTTGGTGTGGGCGTGGTCGTCGCGGTTGCAGTAGCCGTCGCCGTTGCTGTGGCAGTAGCAGTTGCAGTCGGGGTGGCCGTTGCCGTCGGCGTGGGAGTTGCCGTTGGGGTCGCAGTCGCTGTGGGTGTGAGGGTCGCCGTTGGCGTAGGTGTTGCTGTCGCAGTCGGAGTAGCCGTGGCTGCGACATAAGTAACGGTCAACAGCGGCCGCTGCCCGGTCGCCGGCTCCTCGCGAGTCGCATATTCAACCTGCGGGGCCGACGCCTCGTTCTGGTCTGTGATCCGCCAGCC
>VBEI01000097.1 GCA_005882715.1 Chloroflexota bacterium
CATCTTCGGCAAAGTCGAGAACAAGGATGTCGACGAGAGCTTCAGTTCCGGGCCCCAGACGTTCGACCCCGTCGACGACCCGAGCGACTTGCAGTTCCCGGACAAGCTTCCGACCACCGCTGAGCTTCAGTCATCAATTACCGCGCTGCAGAGCAAGTCTTCAGGCGGCTCGGATGACACGGCGCGCGTGCTGGGCGTCATCGGCATAATTGCTGGGATTGTCGGCGTGGCAGCCGGAGGCGTGGCGCTCGCCGCACGGAGATCGTAAAGAGGACGGATATGTTCGCAATGAGAGGCGGCGGCATAATGCGGCTGGTAGGCTTCATATTCGCGATTGCGGTCGTGGGCGTGGCGTTCGGAGCGCGCAGTTCCAGCGCATACGCCCACGCTCAGTACATCCGGTCGACTCCGGAACAAAACTCTGTCGTGGCTCAGGCCCCATTCGAGGTGCTCGTCTGGTTCACGGAGGCAGTGGAGCTGCAGTTCAGCGAGATGCAGGTGCTGGACTCCAAAGGGACGCGCGTTGATAACAACGATTTCCATCACCACGGTGACGCATCGAATCCGGGGATCACAATCCAGCCGAACCTACCGGAGGGCACTTACACGGTTGCCTGGCGCGTGCTTTCCGCGGTGGATGGGCACCGGACCGCCGGGACGTTTGCGTTCAGCGTCGGACAAGCAGGGCCCCCGGCGGCGCCCGGCTCGCCTACTCTCACTATAGACAGCGGTGGCTCGAGCCCGCCGGGCTGGCTTGCCGCCGTGAACCGATGGGTCGGCTTTGCAGGTATGGCCGCGTTTCTGGGCGCCGTCGTCTTCCCCGCGCTCGTACTTCCCGCCGGCCTCAGATCGCTCAAGCCAGATGAGGAGACTAAACAGCGGATCGCCAAAAAGGTCGCGCGCATCGTCCGGATTACCATTCTGTCTTCGCTAGCGCTCGTCAGCGTGACGACGCTCCTGGCGCTCTGGCTCCAGGGTTGGTCAGCAGGCAGCGATCCCGTGTCTTTGAGCTCGATCAAGGACGTATGGACGGACACCCGGTTCGGCCAGGTGTGGACGTTACGGGTGAGCGTGCTCGTCGGAGGGTTCTTACTCGGTGCCCTCGCTTTCGGCCGCCTAAAGGATCTTATCGTCAAGGGCGACTGGCGAGAGTCCAGTTGGATCTCCCTCGCGGTATGCGCGATTGCGCTTCCTCTGACGACGAGCCTTATCAGCCACGCTGCTGCCGAACGCAGCCAGACGGAGTTCCGTGTGATCGTCGACTGGATGCATCTGGTCACGGGAGGCATCTGGATCGGAGGACTCCTCCAACTCGCGCTGATCACTCCGGCGGTGCTGTCCGTAACCGACCGGCGCGCTGGATTTCTGGCGGGCATCATCCCCCGCTTCTCCCAGCTCGCTATCGTGGCTGTCGGGCTTGTCGTGACCACGGGCGCGATTCAGTGGTGGCACCGCCTCCACGGCATCACGGCCGCCTTCGATTCCAATTACGGATACATGCTGGCCGTTAAGGTGGTACTGCTTGCGCCGCTGCTGCTACTCGCGGCGTTCAACCTCCTGGTCGTGCGTCCCCGATTTCTCTCGTTCGTTGTCCGCGGGGCAAAGGCGGCATCGGCCCGCATCCTATCCTGGGAGCGCCGCTTCAGGTGGGCTGTTGCCGGCGAATTAGCTGTAGCACTCGTGATCCTTGGCGTCACAGCGCTGCTTACCGAGACCTCCACGCCGCTCACCGGGAGCGCAGCCGGCAACAACAGTTCCGCCACCGCGTCTACCGTCCCGACACCAAGCGGGCTCGCGCAATCGGTGAAAGCCGACGACCTTGACATCTCACTGGACGTCTATCCCGGCAAGGCAGGCGCGAACGAGATTGGCATATTCCTCAACGACTCCAACGGCGACGAGCGCGCGGTGCAGAACGTATTCGTCCGATACAAGTACTTGGATCAGCCGCTGGGCGAGAACCAGGACACTGCGGAGGCCTTTCATCCACCGACGCATTACATCCTCGATACCAGTCAATTGAGCCTTGCGGGGTCGTGGCAGTTGGAAGTAATCGTCCGCCGGGAAGGACTGCTCGACGCTCGGGCCGATTTCACCGTCCAGGTGAGCGCTTAAGAGGCTTCCGCGTACGAGCGTATATCGATAGCTTAGAGTGCCGGGCCTAGGCGCAAGGACTCTGCAAACAGTGATGCTGCGGGTCCTGCCGGGACTCGGCGGCACCTCGTTCTGACAGTGATTCTGGACGGTGGAGGCACCAGCACTTCAGGCGCGACTCTGGCTACCTTCATCATCCTTGTTCTGGTCTTCGCCGTCAGCTTTGCAATCGGGCGCCGGCCTAAGGGAAATCGGCCGTTCAGCCGGGCTTGGCTCAGCGAATGGCTGGCCGCTGCTCTTCCTCGTATAACGATTGCTGCCCTGCTATCGCTCACGTTCTATCTGGTCTCGACCATCATCAGTGACCCCCAAGCTGGAGTGCGGGTAGCCTGCAATCAGCCGCTCAAGCCTATTACCTCACAACCGGTGACAGCGGAGCGTCTAACCAAAGCCGCCGATGGGATGAAACAGTTGAGTGCCGCCGCAGAGGCGGGTGATGCGGCCCAGGTGCGCAATCTGTTTATCGGTAGCGACACGCACAACCTGACTCACGACATCGACGGCCGATTGCGCCAAGCCGATCCGGAATTGGGCAAACAGCTCTGCATGAGCGTAGTCACCATCGAGAACCAGCTCACGGGCAGTATTGACCCAGCCACAATCAAGCGCGCGGCAGACATGGCAGCGAGCCTGCTTGAGCAGGCAGCCGCCGAACCGGGCGTGTTGCAGAACTAGGAAGGGGTCTATGCTGCGTTGTCATTTGGTATCGAGGCCCAAAGCGACGAAACACACTCCCGGAAGCTAACATCGATCGTCGCCCAAATGTTTAGTTAGGTTAACCATATATGGGCGATTTTCTTGACAGGCCGAGCCCGGCAACCTTAAGATTAGGCTAGCCTTTCTGTCGCGTAGTCTTAGCGATTTTCGAAATGCTTCTGAACACTTTTGTATCTAGAGGAAGTGAGGCGAAATGCCGCTTGCCCTTATTGTTTTGGGGCTTGTCGGCGCTGTATTCATGGGTGCAGTTGGTGGCTATTACGCTCAGACGCGGCTCAGTCAGAGCCGGGTCGCTACCGCTGAGCGAAGCGCCGCCAAAATTCTCAGCGAAGCCGACAGGCGCCAGAAAGAACTATTACTTGAGGCCAAAGAAGAGGCCATCCGCGTCCGCCAGCAGGCGGAATCTGAGCTTCGGGATCGGCGAAAGGAGATCCAGCGCTCAGAGCAGCGGTTAAACCAGAAAGAAGAGAACCTAGACCGCAAACTGGAGTCGCTCGAACAGCGACAACGTAACCTCCAGAACCGAGAGCGGGACCTCGAGGAAGCGCGGTCGTCCCTGGCAACGCTCGAGGACGAGCGCCGCGCGGAGCTCGAACGGCTCTCTAACCTCACGGTGGGCGAAGCGCGGGAGATGCTGCTCGCTCAGATCGAGCGTGAGATTCGCGACGAGGCGAACCGCCGGCTCCGAGAAATTGAGCAAGAGGTGAAGGAAGAGGCGGACCAGCGGGCTCGCAAGATCATCGCCGTCACGATGCAGCGCCTTACCAGCGAAGTCGTCTCCGAGGGAACCGTATCTGTGGTGCCATTGCCGTCGGAAGACATGAAGGGCCGAATTATCGGGAGAGAGGGGCGTAACATTCGCTCTCTAGAGCACCTCACCGGGGTAGATGTGATCATCGACGACACGCCAGACGCGGTTACCCTCTCGGCGTTCGACCCGGTCCGTCGCGAAGTCGCCAAGATTGCTCTCACGAAACTTCTAACGGACGGGCGAATTCACCCCGCGCGCATCGAAGAGATGGTAGAGAAGGCGCGCAAAGAGGTGGAAGCATCGATCAAGGAGGCTGGGGAGTCCGCGGCTACGGAGGCGGGCGCACCGGGTCTGCACCCGGAGATCATCCGCACGTTGGGCCGGCTAAAGTACCGTTACAGCTACGGCCAGAACCAGCTCCGGCACGCAGTGGAAACGGCCAACCTCGCCGCGATGATCGCCCATGAGCTCGGCGGGAATGTAGATATCGCAAGGCGCGGGGGTCTGTTGCACGACCTCGGCAAAGCGATCGACCACGAGGTCGAGGGTACTCACGCGATCCTTGGGGCAGAGCTGGCGCGCCGCTACAGCGTTCACGCGGGCGTGATCCACTGCATCGAGGCCCACCATGAGGAGGTCGAACCCACATCTGTCGAGGCGCTCATTACGATTGTCGCCGACGCTATCAGCGGAAGCCGGCCGGGCGCCCGGCGAGAATCGCTGGATCAGTACGTTAAACGGCTAGAAGCCCTGGAGGCGGTCGCCAATGGCTTCCCGGGCGTGGACAAGTCGTTTGCGATTCAGGCAGGGCGCGAGATCCGCATAATCGTCAAGCCCGAGGAAGTCGACGATCTCGGCGCATCCCGGATGGCGAAAGAGATAAGCAGGCGCATACAGGAAAGCCTGGACTACCCAGGACAGGTGAAGGTAACAGTTATCCGAGAGCGGCGCTCGGTCGAGTACGCAAAGTAGGCGCGACAACCAGCCGGGAAGCTGGAGGGAAAAGCTTCTGAACGTCCTCATGATCGGCGACGTTGTCGGCAAGCTCGGACGCCGCACCGTCAGAGGGTTGCTGCCGGAGATACGTCGCGAACGGGCGATTGATCTCGTAATCGCCAACGGCGAGAACGCGGCGGGCGGAAGGGGACTTACGCCGCAAACGGCGGAAGAGCTATTCAGCGCAGGCGTGGATATCATTACGTCAGGCAACCACGTATGGGAAAACCGCGAGATTTATCCAGTCCTTGACACCGATGCGCCCATCGTGAGGCCGTTGAACTACCCTGAAGGCACTCCCGGCCGGGGCGTCTACCAGAAGGATGGAGTGGCGGTGGTGAACCTCATGGGGCGCACGTTCATGGGAGCGCACCTTGATTGCCCCTTCCGCTGCGCGGACCGGGCTCTGGCGGAGCTTCGGGATTGCCGGACGATTTTCGTCGACCTGCACGCCGAGGCGACCAGTGAGAAAATAGCGATGGGGTTTTACCTCGACGGCCGCGCGAGTGCGGTGGTCGGTACACATACTCACGTGCCAACGTCAGACACGCGCGTGCTGCCGAAGGGAACAGCGTACGTCACAGACCTAGGCATGGTTGGCGCCGTCAATTCAGTCCTGGGCATGCAGTTTGAACCTGTGCTCGAACGGTTCCTAACGCAATTGCCGAACCGCTTCGGACCAGTCGAAAGCGGCCCTGCTGCTTTCAACTCCGTCCTGATCGCAATCGACGAAGAGACGGGCCGCGCGCGGTCCATTGAGCGCCTCGACCGCGAGGTCGCCTGATGGGCAGCCTTGCCGACCTACACTGTCACAGCACCTTCTCCGACGGTCGTCTCACGCCGGCTGAGCTCGTGGACCTCGCTTATCGCAACGGCGTGCGGATCCTTTCGCTGACGGACCACGACATCGTGGACGGCCTACCAGAGGCGTTCAGCGCAGCCGAGCGGTATGCGGACTTCACCCTAATTCCCGGCATAGAGATGAGCACGGACGTCCCGGGCAATGAGGTGCATATCCTCGGTCATTTCATTGACTGGCACAATCCGACTTTCCTGGCAAGACTAAGACGCCTCCAAGAGTCGCGTCTCAACCGCGCCCGCCGGATGGTCGAGAGGCTGGTGCAGCTGGGCAAGCCCATTTCGTGGGAGCGAGTTCAGTTTTTTGCCGGTGAAGGCGCGGTGGGACGGCCGCACATCGCTCTCGCTTTGGTGGAAGCGGGACATGTCACCTCTGTGAACGAGGCATTCAGTCTGTATCTGAGCCGTAACGGACCTGCCTACGTGACGCGCGACCGGCTGGGTCCAGAGGAGGTCATCGCGGTGCTCCTAGAGGTGGGTGGGTTGGCCACGCTGGCGCACCCACGGGAGCTGCTTGCCGCTGGCAATTTGGAGAGTCTTCTGGCGGTCCTGAAAGCGGCGGGCCTCACGGGGATGGAGGTCTACTACAAGGACTACCTTCCGGAAGAGATTGACACGTTCCGCGATCTCGCCTCGCGTCATGAACTGATACCTTTGGGAGGCAGCGATTACCACGGGCTGGGCGGCCCGCAACAAAAAGAGCCGGGCGATATCCCGCTCCCTATAGAACCCGTGCAGAAGCTGTTGGCGCTCGCCCGCGAGCGAGGCGCTCTGGAACGCGCGCGCATCGCCCACGCGCGATGAGCACGCCGGTCGCGGGACCAATGCAGTGCGCGCGGCATCCAAAGGTCGAGACCGGCCTTGCTTGCGGGCGCTGCGAGACGCCGATATGTCCGAAATGCGTAGTCATGACGGACGTAGGCGCTCGCTGTCCCGACTGTGCTCCGCGGCGGCGTTTGCCGCAATTCGAGGTCGGGCCAATTTACCTCCTGCGCGGAATCGGCGCTGCCGTGGCCGCAGGCGGAGCGTTAGGACTGGCCTGGGCGCTCATCTTACCCGGCCAATACGGACTGCTGGGCATCCTTATCGGCGCCGGCCTGGGCTACGGCATCGGCGAGTCAGTTAGCCTCGCCACCAATCGGAAGCTGGCGCCTGCTCTCCAGGTTACCGCCATCTGCGGTGTGGGCCTCGCATATCTTATCCGTAATCTCATCTGGGCGGACGCCGTCTTGGTCGTGGACGATCTGTACGGATTCATTGTCGTAGCGACGGCGATGGTCGTGGCAGTCGGACGATTGCGCTTCTAACTAATTCCGGATGATCGCCGTGATGATTAGGCTCACGATAAGGAAGCCGGCCACCAAGACGATCCGCTTTACCTCCGCTCGCACGTAGCTGTAATCACGCGCGATGTGTTTGGCGACGGCGGCCTCGGCCCGCCCTCCTTCCTGCCCCGGCGAGCCAGACGGTTTTGCTCGCACCACCGGGGCTGAGCGAGCAGTTTCGGCGATGGAGACCGTTTCGGCAACTTCGCTTGAATTCAGATCGCCATCTCCGGGGACGGGCTCCACAAAGTAAGGTGGCGCGCGTTTGCTCTTGCGGCGACGCGCGGCAGGAGGTCGATACTTTCGTGGCAAGTCTGATACTGTCCCTTCTCTGTAGTCTCAGTACAATTATAATCCGGATGCCCAGTACGGGCGCCATGCGCGTTGACCTCCTTCCGAGGCGGCACTAGAATGGTGTAGCCGGAGACGCGTTCTTCGGCGCACGGCCCCGTGGTGTAGCGGTTAACATGCCACCCTGTCACGGTGGAGATCGTGGGTTCGAATCCCATCGGGGTCGCCATTGAGAGATAAGCAATCGCCGGGTGCTTTACCCGGCGATTATGATTTCTCAACCCCTCTAAACCGCGCTTCATTCTTCGGATCGGTTCGAATCTCTTGTGTTGCGCGTGATACACATTTGCAAGCGCTCGAATCTGCCCATTTATATTCGTGAAACTAACTGCATCCTAAGCTCATGCCACCAACTAAAGGGCCCAGCGATGTCACGGAGATGGAGATGATGTTCAAAGCATGCGCACGGTGTCGTGGGGACCTTTACTGCGAGGAAGACCTCGGGCAGGCCGAGCTTGTCTGTCTGCAGTGCGGCTTTCGCTTGCACGTGGCGCCGGTCGCGGCAGTGGGCCGCTTCGTAATTCAGCGACGAGAGGCGCGCCGCAAGGGGACGGCTTCGCAACCCGTCCGAGCGGCCGCCTAATAGCAAAGGAGTAAAATCATGGCTCTTGGCAGACGAACCGAGAAAGTAGAAGACGAACGGGGACGCCACGCGACGGCAGTCCCGGAACGCGGGTATGTTCACGAGCCCACCACCCATGCTGCTCGCAATGAAGTAGACGCCGAGGAACAAGTCACTACGGCCACGCCGAGTGCCTCGAGCCTTGCACGCGGCTGGATCGGTGTGTTCGCCGCGTGGATCGGGATCTCCCTGGCCGTTGTCGAGGTCATTCTTGGCTTCCGCCTGGGCTTTCTGCTCGCAGGGGCCAACCCGAGCAACGGCTTTGTTGATTTCATCTATGACATCAGCGATCCACTTGCCGAGCCATTCCAGGGCATCGTTTCTAACAGAGGCGTTGATGGCGGCACCTTTGAGCCGGCATCGATCATCGCGATGCTCGTATATCTCGTGGCGGGCGCCTTGCTGATCGCCCTCATATTGGCCATGAGGAGCGGGTTGGCTCCTCATGGCGACAGGGTCGTTTCCAGCCGCACCCGACACCGTGAACGTGTCGCCCACGAGGACTAGACTCAGACACGCGTATACCCAGGCTGCACGGAGGCCGAACTTGACAGGGATGGCAAGTCTGCTCGCGTGTGTCCCCGAGGAAGAACTAGTCAGGCGGGCCAAGATGTTGGATGAGGCCGCTCTGTCCTCGATCTTCGATGCCTACTATCCTCGCGTCTACAACTACAGCCTGCTCCAACTCCGGGATGCCCAAGCGGCCGAGGATCTGGCCTCCGATGTGATACTGCGCGTCCTTGAGTCGATAACGCGATATCACCCTCGCGGAGTCCCCTTATCTGCCTGGGTATTCCGGATAGCACGCAATAGGCTGATAGACGTCAGGCGGCGACATGCCAGGAGGCGTGAGGTAGGGCTGGTAGACGACGCCATCGCCCTTGCTGGCCCACCTCACGCAGCGGTGGAGCGCGCTCTGAACTACAGGGCGATTTCCGCCGCGCTATCGCACTTAACAGAGGTACAAGAGCAGGTAATCGTACTGCGGTTTATGAAAGACCTTGATGTTGCAACGGTGGCGCGGATACTCGGCCGTAGCCAGAGTGCCGTCAAGTCCCTTCAGTTCAGGGCCCTGGCTTCCTTGCGAAGGATGCTTGACAGTAACAGCCACAGAGAAACGATAGCAAGCGGCGCAAACGGTTCCGCGGTCGCCGTCTCTTAAGCGGGACCAGTCGCCGACCCGGCGGCACTCACTGCATCGCCCTCGAGCAGGTAACCGATCCCCTGCCGCGTTTTGATAATCATGGGGTCAGCCGGGTCCGGCTCCAGCTTGTGGCGCAGCCTCGAGACCCAGACGCGAAGGTACTGTACATCGTCACGGTATTCCGGGCCCCAGACCTTGCTCAGCAGTTCCGCGTTCATCATTACTTTGCCGGCATTCGCCGCCAAGTGCTGAAGCAGAAGCCATTCCGTACGAGTCAGCGAAATCTGGTCACCGTTGCGAGTTACGAGTCGGCGGTCAAGGTCTATTTCAACATCGCCCGCCCGTACCATCCGTTCCGTGCTGCCCGCTCCCACACTCCGCCGCAAGACGGCGCGAATGCGGGCGCCCAGCTCATCGGGACTGAACGGCTTGACAATGTAATCGTCCGCGCCCAGCTCCAGCCCTCGTACCTTGTCGCTGTCCGTATCCTTCGCTGTCACGAGGATGATCGGCGCGCTCGATTGTTCGCGCAGTTTCCGCATCACTTCCAGGCCCGTCATTTCCGGCATGACGATATCCAGAAGAACGATGTCCGGGCGCTGTTCTTCCGCCGTGCGCAAGGCTTCCTCTCCATCGCCGGCGGTAACCACGCGAAACCCTTGCTGCGAAAGCTCGAGTTTGATGAGGCGTAAAATCCCCGCCTCATCGTCCACAGCGAGAACCAGTGGTTCAGATGTCACGTTAGACCTCCTTATAGACAGGCAGCGTGATCCCCGCCGCCAGGCCTCCGCCTTCCCGCGGTCGCGCCCACACGCGGCCTGCCTGCGCCTCCATCAGGCGCTTGCACACTGTCAGACCCAGACCGATACCTGCGGCCTGGCTCGAGGTGCGGTCAGAGCGATAGAAGCGTTCGAAGATTGCTTCGGTCTCCTCCTGGGCGATACCGGGCCCACGATCCAGTATAACGATTTCCGCTTCGTCGCCCCGCATGGAGGCCTCGATCTCGATCGGACTATCGGGAGGACTGTACTTGTCCGCATTGGTGAGAAGATTACGGAGAACGTGCTCCAAGTAATGCGGCTCTGCTGCGACCGGCTGCATCCGCTCATCGATTTTCAGCTCAAGCGACCGCGCCGGGCGCCTCTGCTTGAACGATGACGCCAGCTTGCCGATTACACGCTGCGCGAGGACCGGCTCCGTAGCAACCTGCTGGCCAAGCTCCAGGCGCGAAAGGACGAGCAGGTTCTCTACCATCCGGAACAGACGCTCGGATTCTTGCTCGATATCCTCAAGAAGGCGCGCCTTGCTCTCTTCATCCAGCCGCGCACCTCGAGAGCGGAGCACACGAGTGCCGCCATAGACAGCGGTAATGGGCGTGCGCAGCTCATGTGACATCACTCCCAGGAACTCGTCCTTCGCCTCCAGAGCCACCCGCAGCGCATCCTGGACCCGTTGAGCCTCGTCATACATCCGCGCGTTGTCCAGCGCCAGCGCCGCGCGCCTGGCCAGCTCTTCGGCCAGTGACAGATCGTCGTGGCCGTATCGTCTCTTCTCAGTGGACGTCGCGAAACTCATCGCGCCGAAGAGACGGCCACGCGCGATCAGCGGCACCACCATGTAGGATTTGAAGTCCAGCCGGCGCAGTATCTCTCGATGCGCGTCATCACGCACGAAATTAGCGAGGTCTGGGTCTTCGATCTCCTGCACAAGGACTGCGGTCTGACTGTTCATCATCTCGATGATCGGGTGACGTTCGCCAGGCGTCGGGGGGTAGCGCGTATGGAGTTCTCGGACGAGCTCCTCCTTCGCCGGATCGACATGCGTAACGGCGGAACGTGGTTCGACTCCATCGGCTGGAAAGATATGCACCGAGCAGCAATCAGCTAGCCATGGCACCGCGAGCCCGGCGACCCGCGATAAAGTAGTCTCGAGATCGAGCGAAGATGATAGCACCGCATTCGCTTCGGCGAGGAACCAGAGACGCTGCTGGGCGCTTTCAGCGGCGGCCCGCGCCGTCTGCTCGGCCTCGTAGAGGCTCGCGTTTTCAATAGCGAGGGCCGCGCGCCGGGCGAGCTCCTCCGCTAGGGCGAGGTCTGCCTGTCCGTACCGACGTCCGGATTCGGCGGAGACGATCGTCATTGCGCCCAAAGATCGCGAGCCTGCTGTGAGGGGCACCACCATGGCCGATCGCACGCCGAGCGCTCGCAGCGCTTTCAAATGCTTCTCGTCCCGGGCCGAGGACTTGAGAGCCGCATCTGAGACGTTATTTATCAGTTCTGAGCGCCTCGACGCCGTGACTCGTAGTACCGGGTGGCCGCTCTTTGGGTCGGGCGTGTAGCTGGGCTCGCTTTTAAGGAACGGCTTCTCTTTGGCGGGGTCAGCGTGGGCGAGCGCCACCCGTCTCACCAGTCCGTCTTCAACCATATCGATAGAGCAGAGGTCCCCTAGACCCGTCACGACAAGGCGCGCCAGGTTGTCCAGCGTCTTTTCGTACTCGAGCGAGGACGTAAGGATCGCGCTGGCCTCCGCGACGAAGGAGAGGTGCCTCTGTGCTGCTTCCGCCTCTTGCTCTGCGCGCTTGCGGGCGGTGATGTCCTGTACTACACCGATGCGATAGGCGGGTTTCCCCGCCGCGTCGCGCACCAGGGACACGTTGAGCTCGATCCAGATTGTGGACCGGTTCTTGTGGACGTACCGCTTCTCGAGTTGGTAGGTTTCGATCTCGCCGGCCTTGAGACGGGCGAACAGGTCAGCATCCGGTTTTACATCATCGGGATAAGTAATGTCCTGAAAGCGGTACGTGAGCAGTTCTTCGCGGGAATAGCCGGTGATCTCACAAAACCGGTCGTTTACGGCGAGAAAGCGACCGCTCATGTCGATTTCGGAGATCCCGACCGCCGCCAGGTTGTACGTGGCATTCAGGCGATTCCCCATCTCCACCAGCTCGAGCTCGGTTCGCTTGCGCGCAGTAACATCCTCCACGATCCCGTCGTATCTAGCGATGTTCCCGGCCGCATCCCCGATGGCGCGGGCGCTGAGTGAAAGCCAGATTATGCTACCGTCTTGCCGGTAAGCCTGAGCTTCGAAGTTACGGACAGCGCCCGCCTCCCGCAGTATTCGCGAGAATTCTTCGCGCCGCAGCGGGTCAACGTGGACCTGTTGCGCAATATCGGTCACGGACTCGATCAGCTTTTTGGACGATGCGAACCCTAAGATCCGCGCCAACGCGTCATTCGCCGCAAGGAAGCGCCCGTCTGGCGAAGTCTGGAAGACCCCGAAGACGGCGTTCTCAAAGAGACTCCGATACTGCCGCAGCTCCTGTTCAACGCGCTTGCGCTCTACAAACTGGCCAATCTGGCTGCCCAGGTTGTCGAACATACTGAGGATGTCGGGATCTGGCTCACGAACCCTCTGGCTGAAGAACTCGCCGACGCCGATCGTTTGCCCGCCAAGACTGATGGGAAAGCCGAAGGCACCGTGAAACCCTTCCTCGGCTGCCGCCGGGGCGCGCGGGAAATTATCGTCTGCTACAACGTCCGGGACCCAGAGCGGTTCGCCGCTCTGCCAGACTCTACCGGGCAGACCGATGCCTCTGGGGAAGGCCACCTCACGACTTAACCCCTCGAACTTGGAGGTCGCCCGACTGGAACGCCACACCTCTTCACAAACGAGCAGGTCCAGCTCCTCGTCGACCGTCCAGACCGCCCCCAGCTGCCAATCAAGCGTCTCGCAGACGGCCTGAAGAATCCGCGGTGCCGCCTCAGTCAACGTGTCGCAGTCCGCCAGCACCTTGGTTACGGCGTACTGAGTCAGCAAGCGCAGTTCGGCGGAGACAGCGGAGCCGGACGAAGCGGAATGCGAAACGTCAGCTTGGGAATGCCGGTTCACACTGAGCCCAAAAGAAGACTCGGACGGCGTTGTCACAGAAGTCTGCGGCTATCGGTCGCGTAGGCACACAACATTTAGACCCAAAACGATCGCGGGAAATCTGAGTCTTGCCCCGGTGGATCTACGCTGCTGTGACCGCACCTCCTGCATTTCGCCAATGTGAAGAAAGCTTACAACCTGGAGCGTCAGTAGTCGCTGTATCAGCCGAATGCAGAAGTCATTGATACGGATTTGAAACTCCTTACCCGTCTCGCCTTGAGCCCTTGCATTTGACTGTCGCGTTAAGCTCTTGTGGGGTGAATGGGTATGTCTTTAGAGGATAATGGCAACTTGGCTACCTGCTTGGTGATTGACGACGAGCCGGCGATACTCCGGCTCGTTGCCGTAGTACTCGAGGATCTCGGCTGCGAAGCGCTGACGGCGCGCGACGCGGAATCGGGGCTCCAGGTGATCGAGAAGCAGGATCCCGATTTCGTGATCAGCGATGTTAAGCTACCGGGAATGGACGGCCTGGAGCTCGCACGGCGCATCAAATCCGAGCGAAAGCAGAAGCCGGTCCTGCTAATGAGCGCCTTCGGGGAGCCGCGAAATCACCTGGGCGACGGCTTTCTCGCGAAGCCCTTCGACATCGACGGCCTCGTAGAATTCGTCAGTCCGTATCTCGACGCGCACGACTAGGGTCTCCGTCCTTCTGCTCGACTTACCCAGGTACCAGGGTAGCCAGGCAAAGGGAACTGTATTGTCTTTCCAGGCTCTGTAAGGCTCGGCTGCTCTCGCGTCGGCCGCGGCATGAATAGCACGTAAGACGTCGCGTGAGTACGATCGGACGAAGCCTTCTTGGTCCGGCCCCACCTGATGCACATACGTGGTCGAAGCCAGCGTCGATGAACTTCCGAATCGCATCTAGGTACCGCTGTGGCTCGGGTCCGCAAAACTATCTCATCCGCCACATGCTCCTCCGCCTCGATACAGACGCACCGTCGATCGGCGCTTCGATAGCGTCCCTCTGAGCCCCCTTGCGTAGAGGACGGGAAACCAGATTGCCCTGTGAACCGCCAACATCTATTCGCTTGCCAGACTCATTCCGTATCAGGCTCCCTTTCAACAGATGGAGCATCTCAAGCGTAGGCGAGCCAAATCGCTGTCGGCGTAAGACGCCAGCGGGCCTGCTTGCAACGCGTTGGAGGAGGCGATTTGTAACACGGACTTCTGAGCCTACTATCCGCCGGCTGCCGGCCGATCCACCGTTGACCCTCCATTCCCTTCGTATCTAATATTCGTCCGTATGAGCGTGCGCGAAGCAAACAAATACATCACTCGTGGGCCACGACGGGAGATCACCCACTGAAAATTGGCGTCAAGCTCGGCCCGGCCAGCGAGCGCACGCTCAAGAGGGCCGCTGAGGAGGCTGAGAGGGCAGGCTTCGATTCCATCTGGCTCAGCGAGCGCGTGGCGGTGCCGCTGGACAAGCCTCACCCTTACCAGCCGCTGGTCGATCCGTGGATAGGGCTCGCCTTCGTCGCCGCAATTACGGAGCGCGTTACTCTCGGTACGAGCGTAAGTCAGATCGCCCTCAGGCCGCCCGTTCTAATGGCCCGCGAACTGGCTACACTGGACCGCCTCTCCGAGGGCAGGGTGATCGTCGGTGCGGGAGCCGGCTGGGTGGAAGAGGAGTTCACCTCGACAGGAATTCCATTCGAGACACGTGGCGGTCGCTTGAATGAGTTCATTCGGGTTCTCCGTCATCTTTGGACGGTGCCGGAGGCGCCGTGGCGCGGCAGGTTCTTCAGTATCCCCGCCGTGGGCCTGATTGAGCCCGCAACCCCTGGCGGCCCGCCGATCTACGTCGGTGCTGCAAGCTCCGCGGGCCTTCGCCGCGCCGCGCGCTATGGCGACGGCTTCATCGCCACGGCGCTCCCGGTCACCACGCTCGCAAACACTAGACAAAGACTGGAGGAGATGCGGTCGCGTTTCGGCCGCGACGGCGCATTTCCGTTTCTCGCACAGGTTACGCCTCCCGCAACGGTGGAAGACGCCATGGCGATGGTGAGGGACCACGCGGCCGCCGGCGTGAACGGTCTGATCCTGACCTATCCGGGCGAGCTACCGGACGCGTTCCTAGAAGGCCGGGACGTGGTGAAAGCACTCATCGAGAGTTGACGCCCGACGGTCGGACGGCGTTTGCTACACTCCAGCCATGCAGCTAACTGACGCCCAGCGGATGGTATATACGACAGCCAAGCGCTTCGCCGAGCGCGAAATCCGGCCCCAAGTCCGCGAGCGCGCGAGCGACGAGTGCTTTCCGGTGGATATCATGCGCAAGCTGGCAGACTCAGGGCTGCTCGGAGGCCCGTTTCCTGAGCAGTACGGCGGCGGCGGCATCGATAACGTATCTTACGTCCTCATCTGCGAAGCGATCGGCGGCGCGAGCCCATCGGTGTTTACCGCCGCCCTCACGGTGCAGCTCTCCCTTGTCGGTACAGCAATCTACACCTTCGGTACGGAGGGACAGCGGAAGGATTACCTTCCAGAGTTACTCTCGGCTCGCCGCATTGGAGCCTTCGCGTTGTCTGAGCCCAACGTTGGTTCGGACCCGGCGGCCATCGAACTGACCGCGCAGTGTGACCGCGACGACTGGGTGCTTAACGGGAGCAAGTTCTGGATTTCGAACGGGTCTATCGCCGACGTTATCGTAGTCTTCGCGCAGACGGAACCCGGAGCACGCCACAAAGGAATGGCCGCATTTCTCGTCGATGGCGACTCGCCCGGCTTGGAACGTCAGGTGATCACCGAGAAGCTGGGGCTGCTTGCCTCCAACACAGCGGCTCTTTTCTTCGATTCGGTGCGTGTCAGCGGCGATCGCCTCCTCGGCAAGGCGGGGGACGGCTTCAGGATCGCGCAGGCGTCCCTCGAGGGCGGCCGAACGTCCACGGCCGCCTGCGCCGTCGGCATAATTCAGGCCTGCCTGGACGCCTGCATCGCCTACGCCAGCCAGCGCAAGCAGTGGGGCAAGGCAATCGGCCGTCACCAGTTGATTCAGGAGATGGTTGCGGATATCGCGACAGACTGCGAGGCGGCTCGTCTCTTGACGGTCGAGGCTGCCCGTGTACGGGACGGCGGAGAGCCGGCCACGAAGAATGTGGTGATGGCGAAGCAATTCGCGACGGAAGCGGCCGTGCGGGCAGCGCGTTCCGCCATCGCGCTACACGGCGGCGTCGGCTACCTCGGCGAATATCCGATAGAGGCGCTCTTACGCGACGCGATAGGCCTGAGTCTCTACGAGGGCACAACCCAGATCCAAAAGCTGATCCTCGGCCGGGAGCTGCTGGGGATGCCCGCTTTCTGAATAAACAAACGAGGCGCCCCTGCGCCTCGTTTGTCCCCTCCCCTTAGGCCCCGCGAGCGGGCTTTCGGGTGCCGCACACGTGAACCAAATTTTATTCGTGAAGGGAGGTATGTCAACCTGTAATTAGGCCGGGGCGAGTTGCAATCCCATTGCACACTCGAGAGCATTGAAGAATTTGTGTTCTACTACAGCTACTTGGTCTAGAATAGGAAGAGAATCATGGTCAGCGAAGATGTAATCGTCGAGGGCCTCCGCGAGGTCTACGATCCTGAGCTCCATTACAACATCTACGACCTTGGGCTCGTTTATGACATCGACGTCAAGGACGGCGACGTGAAGATCATCATGACCCTCACAACACCGGCCTGTCCCATCGGTCCGATGGTCACCGAACAGATCAACGAGAGCATCGGCCTGATTCCCGGCGTGAAGAACGTCGACGTAGAGTTCACGTTCGACCCCCCGTGGACACCCGATCAGATGAGCGACGAGGCGAGAGCGGATCTAGGCCTCGATTAGCATGCGAGGACGTTGATGGGCATTCCATCCAGAGTGACGGAGCGGTATCCCGGCCACCTCACCATCGAGATCACTTACTGCATAGAGTGAGGGTACCTGCCCCTGGCCGCCTGGATGGCGACCGAAATCTGGCACGACTTCGGTGAAGGCGCCCCGGTAACCATAATCCCGGTTGGCTCCGGCCGCCTCGAGGTCTATGCCAACGGCGAAACGCTCTTCGACCGTAAGGCAGAGGGCGGCGCCTACCCCGATATGAAACGCGTCCGCGCCATCAAGGCCGAGATCCGGAAGCGGATGGAAGCCGCTTCCTAAATGACCCTTCGAACCCGCCACGACTTGCCTTCATAGCGAGGGTTTAGGATTCGCGCTCAAGCAAGAACTCCGCCGTCCGGATGAGTTCTTCGCGGGGTTCCGGCTGTAGCTCGAGCCGGGCAAGCTCCGCGACCGCACTTTCCTTCAGTTCGGAAGCCTGTCGCTCACAATACGCCCGAGCGTCAATCTCGTCCAAGCTTCGGCGCACCCAGCTAAGGTCATCGCCATCTAGGGTTGGCTTTTCGTAGATCTTGCGGAATTGTTCGATCGTGGCCTGGTTCGCCTCATTGAGCGCGTAAACGACGGGCAACGATTTCTTGCGACGATGAATGTCCACGCCCGTCGCCTTTCCCGTCTTGCTTTCGTCGCCCCAGACACCCAGCAGGTCATCGCGGATCTGGAAAGCGGTCCCGAAAGTGCGCCCAATTCGGCCCATTCGTTCGGCAAGCTCGGTATCGCCGATAGCAGCCAGAACCCCAAGCCGAAGCGCACAATCAAACAAAGCGCCCGTCTTCTGCCGCACCATCTGCAGATAGGCCGGCACGTCCACGTCTGATTTCCCCTCGAAGGCGATGTCCTGCGTCTGCCCCGCTACCATCTCCAGCGTCGACCCGTCGAGTACGCGCGCTGCTTCAATCACCGTGGCGGCCGGCACACCTTCGTCAGCGAGCCGCAGCAGGATGGGCCGAGCCAGCGCCAGAAGGGCGTCGCCGGCGTTTATCGCCTGCGCTTCGCCCCATATGCTCCAGACAGTCGAACGGTGGTGGCGTTCGGTATCCCGATCCTGAATGTCGTCGTGGATTAGCGAGAAGTTGTGCACCAGCTCGATAGCAGCCGCCGCAGGCAATGCCTGCCGCCAGTCGGCCCCCGCCGCCTCGCACGCCAGCAGGCACAGGGTCGGACGCAAACCCTTGCCGCCGACGTCTTCCGGGCGCCCCTCGGCATCCTCCCAACCGAGGTGATAGCGAATCATACGGCTGAGCAGCCACGGCTGCTGGTCCCTTATGAGGGAGCGCAAATACTCATTGAACTCCCGCCGGTGACGGGCGACGGGAGGGACGGACAGCAACTACTCTCCTACGAGGTGGACGACGACCTCGCGGTCCCGGCCGTGATCGAGCTCCACGAGAAAGAGACGCTGCCACGGCCCGAAAGCAAGCCGGCCATTGACGATAGGCACCGATTCACTCGCGCCCAACAGCAGCTGCTGGCAGTGCGAATGGCCATTCGGCCGCTCCCCGTTGTTGGAGAAAGCGTGGGCGTATTTGTTATGCGCGTAGTCGTTCCCGGCGGGGACAACGTCTTCCAGCATCTGCTCCATGTCGCGGAGGAGATGTGGCTCAGCTTCATTGATGCGGATCGCAGCAGTGGTGTGCTTAGAAAAAACGACGGCGAACCCGTTGAGCAGCCCGCACTCGCGGGCCGCCTCCTCAACATGATCGGTTATGTCGACAAATTGGGGACCGCGCTGGGTCTTGACCTCCAGTGTACGGGAGAGGAACTTCATGCGGGATTCCTCCTTCTTGCCGGTGTCCGCGCTTGGTTCCAGTCTCGAAACCGCGCGCGGGCGGCGCGGGCCGTTCGCCGAAACGCGATGCCTCATTTGCCTCCGGCGTAGATTATCGCGCGAAAACCTCTTACAGGATACCTTTGTGCGATCTTCTACAATGGCTTCCCTTGAACATGAGGCCCGCGGGCGTTACATTGCCGCTTGCCGTAGTTCATTAAAGATGGAGGCGGAAAAATGGGAAAAGTTGTTGATTGCGCCAAAGTGGATCCCAGCACCGGTTGCGGTCACGTAGTTCGAGGCGAGACCGAATAGGAGCTCATCAGGAACGCCCAGGAGCACGCGAAGGTCCACGGCCTCGTCGAGGTTACCCCAGAGTTGATGGAGCGTGTTCGGGCCAACATCAGAGACGAATAGCCGTCATTCGCCGTCTCGGTCTTTCGATGACGGATGCCGCCAGGGCGGTAGCCGTCCGGCTTCCCGCCCCCTCTTCCGTTGTATGCCGGACAGGATCTTGAACGTGCGCTCAATGTACTCCTCATCCTGCGAAACGGGGACATCGTAGTCCAGCGGCACAATGGAGCTCCGTTCGTCCAACGATGCACTGTGCCAGCCCCCCGGATACTCCCGGACGACCGCATTCCGAAATTGGTAGTTCTCGTCTTCCTGAACCCTTACTTCGCCGATCTCCACCCGGGTAAGCGCCGACGCGTCGCCGACCAGGCACATCCGTAGGCCACCGGCCTCCCAGAATCGCAGGACACGAGCCCGAAAAGTAACGCGCTCCCCAGCGGCCAAAACCTTTAGCGCCTTCAGGTTTTGCAGCGCCTTCCCGCTCATCTTCCCTCCAGCCAGCGTGCGATTAAGTCGACATTCTCGTGGATGCTGGCCCTGGCTTCGTTGATCAGCCAACGATAGCAGTGCATCCGGTCAGAGCCACCGGGAACGTAGTCCTCCCAGGCCAGTACGAAGGCGCGCCCCTGCGCGCGGTTCGGCCAACCCTCCTTTGGCATCAGGTGTACGTAGATCGTCCCGCCGTCGTCCGTGAAGCTGATCGCGCCGACCGCTTCATCAGCGAGGTCTTGTCGATCGCGACCTACCAGCAATCGTCGCAACTCCCGTTCAAGGAATGACAGGGCCATCGCTTTGCCAGTGATCGCGAGCGTTAGCTGTAGAACGTGCTCGCGATCGCCCCTCCGTAGGCAAGCACCTTCTGCGCGGGCAACCCGTAGGGCGCGGGGACCGGACAAAGCGAATTTGCGACATCCCAGAGCGGCTCGATCCTCTTTCTCACCTCGTCTGCCGGGCCGCATGTGACGAACGTTTCCACCATCTCAACAGGAACCAAGTGGGCTACGCCGAGGTAGTCTCCGCGCTTGACACCCTCCTGGAGGCGCTGAGCCTCTTTTCTAAACCCATGCGCGCCGAAGTACTCCTCATACTGGGCCATGCCGGCGTAGAACGCGATGGTCGCGCGCGAGTCGTTTATCGCCTCTGCGCGGTCGTTGTTGATCATTACCAGCGGCCAGAGGTTCACCTCAATATCGCTGCGCCGCTTGCCGGCGCGAGCTAGGCCGTGCTTGATGGCCTCCGGCCCCTCATTCGTTGCCCAGCGGATCGACCAGATGGCGTGGCCCATCACGCCGTCCGCGATTTCGGCCGACAGGCTCACGAGAGGTCCGCGCAGCGCAGCGATCCAGATCGGGAGTTCGGTCCTTAGAGGAGGAGGGGGCGGCTGTAGCTCGCTGAAGTCATGGCGGTGGTATAGGCCCTCGAAGCTCGCCAACTCGCCGGTATGCGCCTTGGCGATTATCAACCTGATGATCTCCACGACCTCCCGCATGTGCTCAAGCGGCCTGCCATACGGCATTCCGAAGAATCCCTCGCTCCAGGAGCGGATACTGCAGCCGAGGCCAAGGATGAAGCGCCCACCGCTGATCCGGTCGAGGTCGATCGCTGCCATTGCCGTCTCGAAGGGGCTGCGCGCAAACGCCAGGGCAATCCCGGAGGCAAGCTTCACGCGTGTCGTGACCGCGGCGGCGGCCGCCAGCGGCACAAACGGAGGCCCGTAGACCTGAGGAGCGAATAGCCCTTCCAACCCCGCCTGCTCGTACATCTTCGCCTGGCCGGCCAACACCCCAGGGGGGACCGCGGGAGTAATCACGCCCCAGATCGGCCTTGCTGAATTTCGCACTCGTAATCCCCTAGACGGTCGCCGACCCGCGCATCCCTCTTAGCCCACGGAGCGCCTCAATCATCCCCAGGTGGCGGTTAACGTGCGCGAGGTGGCCGAGGACCGCCGCGCCGACGCTTGTCGGGCGGCCGTAGAGATCGATGCAAGATTCGCGCAACTGGTCCTCGTCTGCGGCGTCCACCGCCCGGTTCGCCGCCTCGAACGTCCGGCGGGCATAGTCCAAGAGCTCATCCTTCGGGGGCAGCGGCAAAGCGGCCGAGACATCATCATCCATTCCCATTCCGGTCGCTTCGCCGCCGAGGTCGAAACTGCTCACGCCCCATTTCTCGCCCAGCTTGTCGCTATCCCAAATTTGGAAGCCGCTGCCCAGCCTCTGCCCGAGCTCCTCCGTCATCGCCGGCATGCGGGACTGGAGCAGATCCGCCCAGCGGGCCACATGCCATACGTGGAAGGCGATTGACGGCGCGCTCGCCGAGGGTCGCTCATTTAGCCCCGAGTCGCTTAGTTCATCCGCAATGCGAATGACCGCCTCGTGGGAGCGGCGGACGCCATAAGCGGTGATCGTGTGTAGGGATAACGTCATTGCCGGGAAGCCTGCCGGATGTCGGTGGCGTTACTATGGCACCCCGCGTGCCGCCGGTCAACGATATCGACAGCTCTCCAACAGCGATGCTAACCTTGCCGCGATATGGCGGACTTGGTGCTCGCTCTAGACCAGGGGACCTCTTCCAGCCGCGCGATTCTCTTCGACCACGGCGGGAACGCTGTCGGAAGCGCGCAAAAGCCGTTCGAACAGATTTATCCGCGGCCCGGCTGGGTCGAGCACGATCCGGAAGCGATCTGGCAGACCCAGTTGGCGACGGCTAAGGACGCGCTGCGACAGGCAAAGGCAACGGCCGACGACGTAGCGGCGATAGGAATCACGAACCAGCGCGAGACGACGGTTATCTGGGACCGCGGCGGCCGCCCAATCGCCAACGCCATCGTCTGGCAGGACAGGCGCACAGCACCGCTTTGCGAGGAACTACGGAAAAAGGGCTTGGAGCCGCTATTCCGGGAGCGCACCGGCCTTCTACTCGATCCCTATTTCTCCGGCACCAAGGTGAAATGGCTGCTCGATAACGTCGACGGCGCCCGCGCTCGCGCCGACTCCGGCGATTTGATGTTTGGGACAATCGATTCCTGGCTTGTGTATCGCCTGACAGGCCTGCATGTGACCGACTATACGAACGCTTCGCGCACGCTGCTATACAACATCTTCGACCTCCGTTGGGATGAGGAATTGCTAGGAGCGCTTGGAGTGCCTCCAGGCATTTTGCCGGCCGTGCGGGCATCCTCCGGCGTTTTAGCGGAGACGAGTTTGTTTGGCAAATCGCTGCCCGTCGCCGGAATCGGCGGAGATCAGCAAGCGGCTCTCTTCGGCCAGGCGGCATTCGAGCCGGGCATGGCGAAGAACACGTACGGCACCGGTGCTTTCTGCCTCATGAACATCGGCGAGAGGAAGGTCACGTCCAAGAACCTCCTGACTACGATTGCCTGGGGGCTGTCGGCCGGCGCCCGCGACGACGTGACTTACGCCCTGGAAGGCTCGATCTTTATCGCCGGGGCGGCCGTCCAATGGCTGCGAGACGAGCTGGGGATTATTTCGACGGCGGCGGAATCGCAGGAACTTGCGATGAGCGTGCCTGACTCGAACGGCGTCTATATCGTCCCGGCCTTTGTTGGTCTCGGCGCGCCGCACTGGGACCCGACCGCGCGCGGCGCCATCTTCGGGCTTACGCGCGGCGCGAACCGGGCGCATCTCGCCCGCGCAACGCTCGAAGCTATCGCGTTTCAAACATGTGACGTGATCGAGGCTATCGAAGCCGATTCCGGCGTCACGCTTTCCGAGTTACGCGTCGACGGTGGGGCTGCCGCCAATGATTTACTGCTCCAGATTCAGGCCGACCTGCTCGGACGCGAGGTCGTGAGGCCGGCCGTGCTCGAGACGACGGCGCTGGGGGCAGCCTATCTAGCCGGCTTGGCGACTGGGTTCTGGAAGAACGCCGCTGAGGTTACCCGCAACTGGCGCGAGGACCGCCGCTTCAGTCCGCAAATGCCTGCCGGCCGGCGCGATGAGATGTACGCCGGCTGGAAGACCGCCGTTGAGCGCGTAAAGGGATGGTCGTCGGCTAGCGCCTAAGTCGTAGCACCCTAGTGTCTCGGTGTCCGCGTCGCGGACTCGACCGGACTAGGGCTAGCCGTCGATGTATCACTTGGTGCCGGCGTCGGCGTGGGCTGAGGCGTCGGTTCGAGAGTTGGCGGCGGCGTTGGCTCTGGAGTCGGCGGCTGCCACAGGCCGTACTTCCCGACCATCCAGTCCCAAACGTCCCTTGAGATCCGGGCACCAAATGAGTAGCCGGCGCGCTCCGTATTCGCCAGCTGCGACAGATATGTGATTGCGTAGGCCTTTTTGGTTCCGTCCGCACCCTGGAATGTGACAATCCCAGTGTCGTTGTTCACCCAGCCGTCCCAGTCCGCGTAGTAGCCGATCTTATGGCCGACGGTGGCTTCCGGCGGGAGACGACCGGGAAGGATGTAGTTTACGTACGAGTAGCTGTCGCGCAGAACACCGAGCGTATACACGGTCCATTGGTAGTCGAAGAGTTGCTCGTTCCAGAGCCTAGTCAGGATATCATTAGTCTCAAGGGCGGTCAGGATGTTAGGCGATGGGTACTCGCCCCCATAAAAAGGGATGTGGTCGAAGTAGGAGGCCGTCATTCCCCAGGAACTCATCAGCGACCGGGCGTAATAAGTACCCTCCCAGTAAGAGCCGAAAATGGATTGCGTGAAATTCTTGACCTCCGGCGGATAGCTGCCACCGATCCCTTTCTTGATGCTGTAATCGAGGCCGTCTGGGCTCGCATTCCCGGCTTGAAACTGACTTACCGCTCCCAGCAAAGCAAAAAGGTTGATCACGCAGCCCGTGCGGTGGAGGACGTTACCGCCGACGGATATAGTTTCCCCGTTTTGGAGGTCAGTCACGGCTATCGCCACGTCGATGCCACCCACGTCGCCATCATAGGCAACGATCGCGCTCTCGAGTTGGTCGCGTAGCGCCAAGAAGTCAGGCGAGGCATTTACGTTTTCGGGAATGTTTCCGGATGTCTGAGGGAGGGGCGCCGAGGTCTGATCGCCGCCGGTGCCCTCTTGTGGGGAAGGGGCCGGTGTTTCCGATGGGGCGGGAGAGGCCGACGATCTACTCCAGTCGACCACCCCTTCAACTGTGATACCTGGGTAGGATTGCTCGCCCGCGCGTCTTACGGCCGCTGAAGACCGGGCGGTGGCTTCTGAGCCAGCATCCTTCGCGCTTCCATCTAGCGATGCCAGTACTATGACGACGCCAAGCGCTAGCGGCGCCGAGGCCAACCCCACGCCCGAGGCAATCCTTACCATTTTCGGGTCTACACGAAACACGGTTCCCCTTCTGTCCCCCTATTCAACTGCTGTGATACTGATAACGCCGTATAGTGTTGCAAGGATACCAAAGCCTATGTGCATCCGCCCCTGGCGGCTTCGCTAGAATGACGCCCCAGCGTATCCCGGCGTTGCAACCGCTTTTGTGATCACGAAGGGCACTGCTAGACTTAGCGCGTGAAGCGAAGCACCTTGGTCCGAGATCTCAAGGGTGCAATCGGCCGCCATTGGGTGTTGCATACGCCCGAGGATCTGCTCGTCTACGAATACGACGCGACGATCGACCGCGGCCTCCCCGAGGTCGTCGTATTGCCAGAAGACGCAGGGGGCGTTGCCCGGGCCGTCCGCATCGCTCGCCAACACGATGTTCCAGTGACAGCACGAGGCGCCGGGACCGGCCTTTCCGGCGGCGCAATTCCCTGCGAGGGCGGTGTGGTCATTGTCACGACGCGCATGAACCGCATTCTTGAACTCGATCCTGAGAACCAAATCGCGGTCGTCGAGCCGGGCGTGATCAACCTTGATATTTCGCGTGCTGCTTCACCTTACGGCCTGTACTACGCGCCGGACCCATCGAGCCAGAAGGCCTGCAGCATCGGCGGCAACGTGGCGGAGAACGCTGGCGGGCCTCACTGCCTGCGCTATGGCAGCACGACTAACCACGTTCTCGGTCTTGAGATCGTAACCGCCGAAGGGGAGGTTGTACTGCTGGGCGGCAAGACGGCCAATACCCCCGGCTACGACCTCACGGGAGTCGTAGTGGGGTCGGAGGGCACTCTCGCCATCGTCACGAAGGTAATCGTGCGATTGCTGCATAAGCCCGAAGCGACCGTTACTTTGCTGGCGATCTTCGATGCGGTTACCCAGGCGTCCCGCGCTGTATCGGCAATTATCGGCAGGGGAATGATCCCGGCGGCGCTGGAGATGATGGACAAGAACACAATGGAGGCAGTTGAGCCGTTCGTGCACGCTGGCTACCCTCCCGACGCCGGCGCCGTACTGCTGATTGAAGTGGAGGGGCTGAGGGAGGCCGCCCAGGAGCAGGCGGACGTTGTGGTTTCGATCTGCCGCGAGTTGAATGCCCGAGAGATCCGAATCGGCCTCTCCCAAGAAGACCGGGATAAGCTCTGGGCCGGCCGCAAAGGCGCGCTTGGGGCGCTGGGACGGCTGGCGCCCTCCTATTACATTCTGGATGGCGTCATACCGCGCACACTACTCCCGACCGTGCTGGACGGCGTCTACGAGGCCTGTGAGCGTTTTGGCTTCCGCGTGGCGAATGTCTTTCACGCCGGCGACGGCAACCTCCACCCCAACGTCATGTTCGACGAGCGCGTCCCAGGCGCTACGCAACGCGTCCTCGAGCTTGGCGAGGAGATCATGCGCCTATGCGTGGACGCCGGCGGTTCCATCACCGGCGAACACGGCGTAGGGTACGAGAAGCGCAATTATATGTCGTGGATATTCTCCGCGGACGATCTGGAAGTGATGTCGCGGCTCAAGGCCGCCTTCGGCGCTTCCGATGCCTTCAACCCCGGAAAGATCTTCCCAACATCCAAAGGCTGCGGCGAGGTCTCGTCGCGAATGCGCGCAGCGATCGCGAAAGTCGGCGCGGGCGCCTACGTCTAGGGACATCCATTGTGATCGCTCAGGCGACTGTCCTCGATGACCTCCGCGCCATCGTCGGCGACAAGCATGCCTACCTACCGGACGACTCGCCGACGTTCGCGGTCGATGGAATGAATCCAAAGGCGATCGTCGAGCCCCGCACCTACGAAGAAGTCGGGGCCGTCATGCGCTATGCAAGCCAAGCAGGCCTGGCTACCATTGCCAGCGGCGGCCGGACGAAGCCGGATATCGGCAACTTGCCCGCCCGGTATGATCTGGCGTTGAGCCTCTCGCGCCTGGATCAAATCATCGAATACGAGCCGGCCGATCTTACGGTCACGTGCCAGGCCGGAATCAGCGTCCCTGAACTACAGCGCCGCCTTCGTGTGCATGGCCAAAAAGTGCCGCTTGATGAAAGGCCCGGCAAGCAGCCTTCTGCCGGCGGAATGCTTGCGACCAACTCAAACGGGCCGTCGCGTCATGCCTTCGGCGAGCTGCGCGACTTTACAATCGGAATGCGCGTGGTCACAGCGGACGGCAGAACCACCCGCGCCGGCGGCAAGGTGGTGAAGAATGTCGCCGGTTACGACCTGTGCAAGCTCTACATAGGGTCGCTCGGGACGCTCGCCGTCATCGTCGAGGCTACCTTCAAAGTAATGCCGGTCGCCCGAATTGAGCGAACTCTTGCCTTCCGGCTCCGAACCTCGGGAAATGCGTGCAGTCTCGCCGCTGACTTACTCCGCCGCGGACTAGCACTGAGCTATTTGCAACTGAGAGGCTGGAACAACGGGGCGAATGACAGCTGGCTGCTTGAGATCGGACTCGCTGGCAGCGAAGGGCCGGTCGCGCGCTCCGAGAACGAATTGGCCGGTATGGCAGCCGACTTCAAAGCGGAGGTTGCCGATGGAGACGCTCCAGTGAATGCCGGCGCAACGGACAGCGGCGAGAGCAAGGAAGCTCGTGGGCTGCTTTGCCGGTTCAGCGTCCTTCCGTCCAGGCTCTCTGCGTTCATCGGCGGCCTCCAAGCTCTGGAACCGCCGGACATGGTTGCCGAACCGGCCACGGGTGTGCTGCGCGCCTCTTGGCCAAACAGTGCTGCGGCGCTGACTTTGCTGGAACGCTCTCGCGAGATCGCCAAGAGCCACTCAGCTGCGTGCTTCGTCGAACGCTGTCCGCCGGAACTCAAGCGACGCATCGACGTCTTCGGCGACCCACCGCCCGCTTTTGAGCTGATGCGGCGCGTGAAGCAGCAGTTCGATCCGAATGGCATTCTCAGCCCCGGCCGGTTCGTGGGGAGGCTCTGATTGGGTAAACAACCTGCGTTTACCGGGCCGTTCGCTCCGTCCGAGGCTGACCTCGCTCAGTGCGTGCGCTGCGGCCTTTGCCTCCAGCACTGCCCCACCTATCTCCAGACGGGGCTCGAAGCGGAATCCCCGCGCGGGCGGTTGTACCTTATCAAAGCGATGTCCGAGGGTCTCATCGAGCCGACGGTAAACGTGACCGGCCACATGGACATGTGCCTTCAGTGCCGCAACTGCGAGGCAGTTTGCCCCTCCGGAGTGCCGTACGGCCGCATCATGGAGCGCGGAAGAGCGGAGGTCTTGGCCAGCGGCCGCGCGCCATTCTCATGGCGCCTGCGCGCGCTCTTCCTGCGTGAGGTGATTGCGCGACCGGGGCGCCTTGCGATACTTGCCTCGGCCTTGCGGTTCTATCGCGCATCTGGGCTGCGGGCGCTCGCCGAACGGACGCCAGTGCTGCGCGACCGCGTCGCGCTGGCGCCGACCATCACCGGGAAGGCGTTCAAGCGCCGCGGTGTGCTCGGCCAGCCCCAAGGCGCCATGAAGTATCGAGTCGGGCTGCTCACCGGGTGCATCATGCCCCTGGCGTACGGACGCGTGCATGCAGCGACCGTAAGAGTGCTTGCCCGCAACGGCTGTGAAGTTGTCGCTCCGGCGACGCAGGTGTGCTGTGGGGCACTGCACGGCCACAACGGTGACCTTCCCACCGCGATGGAACTCGCCCGCCGTAACATCGACGCCTTTCTGGCGGAGGAGTTCGACGCCGTGATTGTGAATTCGGCGGGCTGCGGTTCAGCGATGAAGGAGTACGGCGACTTACTTGTCGAGGACAGCGCCTACGCCGAACGCGCTCAGCGCATGGCCTCTCGAGTAAAAGATGTAACCGAGTTCCTCGCGTCGCTTCCTTTACAGCCCCCCGAGGCGCCGTTGGGCGTGAGCGTCACCTATCAGGACTCCTGCCATCTCGCCCATGCGCAACGAATTACGGATGCGCCGCGCGACATCATACGCGCGATTCCCGGCGTTCGCTTCGTTGAGTTACCCCACGCCGACCGCTGCTGCGGCAGCGCTGGCGTCTACGGTCTGACTCAGCGGGAAATGTCGATACGCGTGCTCGACGAGAAGATGCGCGACATCAGGGAGACTGGCGCGGAAGTCATCGCCACCGCAAACCCGGGCTGCATGACGCAACTCGAGGCGGGCCTGCGCCGTCACCGCATGAACGGCCGCGTTGTTCACATCGTTGAACTGCTCGACGAGTCATACCGGCGTCGCGGTATTCGCGTTTAGCAGACCGCTCCTTTACTCCGAATTCACTGGGTGTTAACCGCTTAGCCGGTCGCGTTAACCGTATTTGCGAGCAGCCGATGCGATACTCAGCCATGAAGGACGTTGACCCCGAGATTTTCTGTGCTATGAGCTGCGCAAGAAACAGCACACCGAATTGTCAATATAGAAACGTGTAACAGGGTGGCCGGAGGGGCGTCTATTGTTCATCCCAAGAAGCGCAGGTTCGAAAGAACCGTCAATAGCCCGTGTCTT
>VBEI01000106.1 GCA_005882715.1 Chloroflexota bacterium
ACGCCCACCGTTAGCCGACGACCGGTAACTGACAACGGACAGCTAACCTCCGTACCTCACCATCAACCACTCCCCCCACGTTACCTTCCCCTCCGCGTGCTCCGGCGTGCAGTTATACCCGGCCCTGAAAGCGCGTGCCGTCCCTCCGAGAAGAGGCACATTTATGATCGGACGCCGTTGGCCCCGGGCCTGCTGCCACGCTTTCGCGATCTCGCCGAACGTCAGCACCTCCGGCCCGCCCAGGTCCGGCAGTCTTCCGGCCGGCCCCTTCGCCACGTCCTCGACCATGCGGTCCGCCACTTCTCCCGTCTCGATCGGCTGAAATTTGAACGACTTTGGGATGAGCAAGACCAGCGGAACGCGCGAAAACAGGCGCAGGAAGCCGTCCATCAGCTGGTGGAACTGCGTCGCCCGCAGGTTCGACCAGGGCACGCCCGACTCCTCGATCAGCCGCTCGCACTCCACCTTCGCTTTGTAGTACCCCAGCGGTACCTTTTCGATGCCCACGATCGAGATGTAGAAGAAATGCGGCGTCCCCGCCGCCTTGCACGCCGCGAGCAGGTTCCGTGTGCCCGGCACGTCCGCCTTCGCCCGTGTCCCGCCCCCCGTCGCCGCATGCACGACGATATCGGCGCCTTTCACCGCCTCCCCCAGCCCTGCGCCCGTCTCCATATCCCCCTGCACCCACTCCGTCGTCGCCTCCGCCGGCCGCGCCCGCCGGCTCAGCACTCGCGCAGTGTTTTCGCCCGCCGCGAAGCGCTCCACAAGTTTCGAGCCGAGGTCCCCGGTCCCGCCGGTTATCAGGACTATGGCCATTCTTCACTCCTGGTTACGACGCCGAAACGTCTTATACGGGGCCACCACCCGAAACCCCATCCTCTCGTACACCGGCTTTCCCAACTCCGAGGCCTCCAGGACCGCAACACTGCATCCCGCCTCCCGACCGCGTAACACGCTCCGCCAGGTCATCGCCTCCCCAATCCCGCGCCGGCGGTGGCTCTCCAAGGTTGCCACGTTGTATACACCTGCAACGCCCCCGTCTACGAACACGCTCGATACTGCCACAGGTTCGTCATCCACTGTCCCTAGGTACGATCCGAATCCCGCAACCTTGAGAAACGCTGGACCCATCAGCCGTTCGACGAATTCTACTGGCATGCCGAATCCCTCCGCGGCTACCCGCTGGTAAGCACCGAGCCGTTTCGAATCCGATAACTGCTCTATGTGCAGGCCTCTAACTGGCTCCGGCGGAGGCGGGACAGGATGTAGCGCCATGCCCGGCACCGTATCTCTGTAGGGCATGCCAAGCGCCGGCGCGGCCCTCTCTGATTCGGGATCCACTCCCTCTCTTAGCCTCAGGACGAAGGGCAGCCGCTTCTCATCATAAAAGCTCATCACTTCGTTCAGACTCGCCTGTGGGTCAGCCAACGGTCTCTTGACGAACGCGATGTTCAACATCGCCACGGGAAGACCGGTGGAGACCGCCAGCATCCCTTCCCGCTCCAGCACCTCGCCCCCGCACGCCCGAGCCAGCAGTTTGAACGACTGCCAGTAGTTGGCATCAACCGCGCCCACTAGATCGCCATCGTTCATATGCTCAGCGAAACGCCGGAATCACTTCGCGCGAGAACCGCAGCAGCGACTCCCGGTGCGTCCGCGGGAACTGCTGTAAGTAGATCTCCTCCACGCCGACATCGACAAACGCCTGCACCCCCGCCCTCACATCCTCCACCGAGCCCATAAGCACGGACCGCCGCGCCTCATCCTCTGTCCCTCCGCGGAACGCCTTCACGCCCTGCACTACGCGCTCCTGAAACGCCGGGTCCTCGTTCAGGAAGAGCATCACCTGCATCGTGCGCCGGATCTCGGACGGGTCCCGTCCAGCATCGCGGCAGTGCCCTTCGAGCACCTCAAACTTGTGCCGCACCTCCTCCGGCGTTCCGGAGACGTTGCAGGCGTCAGCGTAGCGGGCCACTGTCCGCAGCGTTCGCTTCTCGCCACCGCCGCCGATCAGAAACGGTGGGTGCGGCTGCTGCACGTTCGGGAGATTGTAGGGCGGCTCGTGTAGCTGATAGTACTTCCCCTCAAACTTCGGCCGCGGCTCAGTCCACAGCAGCTTGATGACTCGCGCCGACTCCTCGAGCCGCTCGAGTCGCTCGCGTACCGTGTGGAATGGAATGCCGTACACCTCGTGCTCGTACTGATGCCACGCTGCTCCCAGACCGAACTCCAGACGCCCGCCCGAGATGTGATCAACCGTCGTCGCCATCTTCGCCAGCACCGCCGGATGGCGATAAGTGTTGCCCGTAACCAGCGTGCCGATCCGCACCCGCTCCGTCGCCATCGCCAGCGCCGCGAGCGTCGTCCAGCCTTCGAAGTGCGGGCCGTCGGCGCCCATCGCTCCGCCCGCACCGGGCACGAAATGGTCGACCAACCAGAGGTAGTCATAGTTCGACTCGCGGTCCAATTCCTGCCAGAGCTCGAGCAGCTCAGGCCACGTCGTATTGGCTTGCCCTGTATTAACGCCAAAGCGCACGCTCACACCTTCCTCATTTCCCTTTCCTCATTTCCCATTTCCTTTGATTCCCAGCTGCTCGCGATAGTCCGCATCCAGGCCCGCGATCGTCCCCATCTGCTGGAACGTCGCCGTTGGCCACTGCACGAACATGCGCATCACGTCCAGCGGCACCGCCCCTTCCGGCGTATCGCCGATCACCTTCTGCTCCTCCAGCCGCGCAAGCTCCTCGTCACTCAGCCCGAGCATTCCCTGGAGCACCTCACGGTTGTGCTCGCCCAGCTTGGGCGCCGGCCGCGCGCTGCCCGGCTCGAACGCCGAGAACTTCGCCCCGAGCTGCCGCGCGACCGGCCGCACGCCGACGTCAGGCTGGTCGATCATGTCGAACGCACCGCGCTCCCTGAGATGCGGGTCGAGTAGCACCTCCTTCGGGTTTAGCACCGCCCCCGCGATCACGCCCGCCTTCTGCAGGAGGTGCATCGCCTCAAGGTGGTCCTGCTGCCGCGTCCACGAAGTAATCAGCTCATCCAGCTCATCGTGGTACCTAAAGCGTCCCAGCACATCTCCGAAGCGTCCGTTCTCCCATTCTGGATGCCCGGCGGCGTGGCAGAACGCCTCCCATTCGGCGTCGTTTCGGATCGTAATCGCGATCCAGTTGTCCTCGGCGAGACCGCCGCCCGTCTGGGCGCCGCGGCAGCGGTAGACGCCTTGCGGCGCGTACCACTCGCTCCGGTTGCCGGCGCGCTCCGGCACGCGCCCGGTCAGCGCATACTCCATGATCGCGTACCCGGCGACCGGTATTGCCGACTCATGCTCCGAGAGGTCGATGTACTGCCCCTTCCCTGTGCGCCGCCGGTAGTACAGCGCTGCCAGCACGGCCCCGGCTCCAACTACGCCCGAGTACGGGTCCGTAAACGAGATCCCCGTCCGCAGCGGTGGCCCGTCTCGATACCCTGTGACGCTCGATATGCCCGAGGCCGGCTCGAGCCCCATCCCGTACGCCGTGAAGTCGCGCCACGATCCCGTTTGTCCGTACCCCGAAAGCGAGATCATGATGATCTCAGGCTTGATCTCCTTCAGCGACTCGTAATCGAGCCCGAACTTCGCCATCACCCGCGGGGTGAAGCTCTCCGCCACGATGTCCGCGTACGGCACGAGCCGCTTCACGAGGTCCACCGCCTCCGGGTCGCCAAAGTCCAGCGTGATCGATCTCTTCCCGCCGTTCCTCAGTAGGAAGTACCCCGAGCGGTTCCAGTAATCGTCCTTGCCGGTATTCTCCGGCATCACGAAGTTCCGCGTGATGTCCATCCGCTTCAGCCCCTCGACCTTAATCACATCCGCCCCCAGGTCCGACAGTATCCGCGTGCACGTCGGCCCCGCATACACCTGCGTCAGGTCGAGAACGCGAATGCCTTCTAGAGGCAGCGTCAAGACGAGACCTCGTTCCCGTCATTCTGAGCAACGACTACATGCGCGCGCGGAACACGGCCTCTCCGCGAAGGAATCATGACTTCTCACCTCTTACCTCCAGCCTCCATCCTCACGTCACCCCCCTCTCCCGCAACACCAGCTGGTCCTCAGCCTCATACCCCACCTCCGCCAGCACCTCGTGCGTCTCCTCCCCCAGCAGCGGCGATCGCCCGACCCGCAGCGGCGTCTCCGACATCTTGAACGGATGCGCGGCCAGCGGCACCTTCCCCAGCTCCGGGTGCTCCACTTCCTCAAAGAAGCCGCGCTCCCGCAGGTGCTCGTTCTCCAGCAGCGTTTTTGCATCGAGCACTGCGGCGAAGGGTATGCGCAGCTCCTGTGCGCGCGTCAGCAGGTCCTCCCAGTCGTGTTCAGCCAGGTACGGACGCAGGATCTCTTCGAACTTCTCCCATTGCATGAACCGCAGCCACAGGTTCTGAAACAGCGGGTTGCCCTCCTGCTCCGGCTGCTCGATCAAGATCGCCATCATCAGCGGGAAGCCCGTTGCCCCGCCAATCACCACGATGCTTCCGTCGCGGCAAGGGAAGATCTCGCTGGGATACGTCGGGATCGCATGCCTTGAATAGAACCGCTTCCGGATCGCTCCCAGATAGGCGTACATCGTTGTGTTGTATTCGTCCGCGCAGCCCAGCGCCTCCAGCATCGAAACGTCGATGTTCTGTCCCGCGCCCGTCTTCGCGCGGTGCTCGAGCGCTGCGAGTATCGCCACCCACGCGTGCAGCGCGCCGAAGTATTCCGCCGGCTCGCCTCCCGTGCATAGCGGCTCCTTACCGGGATCGCCCGTGATGTACATCAGCCCCGAAAGCGCCATCGCCGCTAAGGAATTGCCCTTAAACGACGCGTATGGGCCCGTCTGCCCGAACGGCGTCACTGAACAGTACACGAGCTGCGGGAACTCGTCGTTCAGCTGCTCGAAGCCGAGCTCCCGGCTCGCCATCAGGCCCGGCGTCTCGCTCTCGATCAGCACATCGGCATTCGCCAGCAGCTTCCGAAGGACAACCCGCCCGCTCGTCGTTTCGAGGTCGAGCGTCACGCTCTTCTTGTTCGCATTAAGGTGCAGAAAGAGACCGCCCCTGTCGTGATGCGGAACGTCATTAGGAAACGGCCCGAGACGCCGCGCGTAATCCCCCTCCGGCGGCTCGACTTTGATAACCTCGGCGCCCAGATCGGCGAGCAACCGCGCGCAGTATGGCCCCGCGATTCCCTGCGAAAGGTCGACTACACGGGTGCCTGCAAGGGCTGAATCGGGCAACGGGCGGCGTCCTCCCTTCAGTGTAGGCGGGATGATATCAGGGCGCTACAGTGAGCAACAAGCCTCGCGCCGCTCGCGTGCGGGCGCGGCACACGTCGTTCCCCGCTGTCGGTCGGGAACGGAGGAGCAAGCTCGATGGCGCACTCGCGATGCTAGTCTGTGGTGCTGCGGCCTCCCCACGCTCTTCTCTACATGCCTCTGCAGCCACGGCGCAGAGCTTGCTACAATCTCGAATGCCCATGGGCACAACCAACGTCTCCGTCGATTCCCGCGACCGGATCGTGCGCCTCACGCTCTCGCGTCCGGAACGCGAGAACTCGATCGACGCTGCAACGGTCCGAGATGTTCAGGGCGCCTGCGAAGCAGTCCCAGACGACGCCCGCGTCGTTCTCCTCACAGCGGAAGGCGATATCTTCTCGAGCGGCTGGGACTGGGAAGCCCTCCTCGGCAAGACGACAGACCCCATTGCAGCCTTGCGCAGCCACGGCATACCGCCCGATCCGTTCGGCTGCCTCGCCGCGCTCCCACAGCCAGTCGTCTGCGCACTCAACGGCGATGCCATAGGCGCCGGACTCGAGCTCGCACTCGCCTGCGACATCCGCATCGCCGCCGAAAACGCTCACTTATCCGTCCCCGACGTCTCGCTGGGCCTGCTACCGCTCGCGGGCGGCACCCAGCGCCTGCCGCGCCTCGTCGGGCGCGGCAAAGCGCTCGAGATGATCCTCACGGGCGAGCCTGTGACGGCGGATGAGGCCCTCCGCATCGGTCTCGTGAGCGCGGTTGTCCCCCGCGACCGGCTGGCGGAGGAATCGGCTGCAATCGCGCAGCGCATCGCCGAGCGCGGACCGCTGGCCGTCTGCTACGCCAAGGAGGCGGTCGCGCGCGGTGCCGAGATGCCGCTCGAACAGGCCCTCCGCTTCGAGACCGACCTCACAATCATCCTCCAGACCACAGAAGACCGCGCCGAAGGCGTGAAGGCATTCCTTGAGAAGCGCAGCCCAGACTTCAAAGGCCGATGAATCGCCGTCATCCTGAGCGACGACCCCATCCGTCGAGCGGATACGTTGCCGCTTATGCTGGGGTGCGCCGAAGCGTAGCGGCTGCACGAGTTGATGGAGGCGAAAGAAGACGGGGTGGGCCGAGCCGTATGCGGAGAGGACCGCCCTACCATCCGTCACGACGGACAAACTTAAGCGCCGCCAGGCCGGGGGAGTGGGGGTGTCCCCCACGCTTTACTATTTTGGGCGCGGCTTGCCGCGCCCGATCTCTCGCCGGGCGCTGGCAGACGAGTGTTGGCGCAAGCGGAACGGGGGTACCGACCAGATGCAAATAATCCTTGAACTCGACGAGGCCTGGTCCCTCATGAGCACCATCACCTCCTACCTCATCGATAAGTCCGGTGTCTCCCAGGACGGCAAGCAGGTGGTCCGGCGCTGGCGGACCGACCGGGCGTCCGGGACCGTCGAGATGAACCGCCTCGCGATCGCGCTGAACGAAGCACTCGGCACCTACCTCGACGACAAAACCGCCCGCATGGTCCGCCAGAAGGGTCGCTACCAGTCGGTCCGGGAGAAGGAACTGTGAAGCTGGAGCTCGAGGCCGAAGAAGCGCGCGAGCTGCTCGTCCTGATCGTCGACCGGCTGATCGATGAGGCCGGCTTGAGCGACGCCGACCGCGCGAGCCTTCGCCGCTGGCGCAGCGAGGGCATGAGGGCAGGCTCCGACGGTATGAAGGAACTGACCGCCAGGATCAACGCCGACATCGACCGCGCGCTCAAATCGAAGGAGAAGAGCGCCATAATGAAGCCCGACTGGAGATAGCAGAAGCGTAGGGGCGGGGGGCTTGCCCCGCCCGGAGAACTGCACGCAATGACTGAAACCCTCCTCTACGAAAGGACCTCCGACGGACTCGCCTGGATTACCCTCAACCGGTCGGACGCCCTCAACGCCATCAATATGCAGATGCCACATGTCATTCTGAGCGCCGACCACTTTTGCTTCGTTGAACTGCGATCTACGCGAAGGAATGCGGGGTGGGGCATACTTCCGCGCGCTGAAGTCGGATTCGCGATGACCTGTGAATGTAGCGGAGCGTCTCCGGCCCTCAATGCCACCACCCGCTCGAGCGGATAACAACCGCCATGACTGAAACCCTCCTCTACGAAAAGACCTCCGAGGGCCTCGCCTGGATCACCCTCAACCGCCCCGACGTCCTCAACGCCATCAACATGCAAATGCGCGATGAACTCTGGGACCTCATGCACGCCGTCCGCGACGACCCCGACGTCAGAGTCGTGATCTTCAAAGGTGTCGGTAACCGCGCGTTCTCCGCGGGCGCCGACATCAGCGAGTTCGGCACCGCGCCGTCCTACGTCGAGGCCCGCGGCGCCCGCCGCGATCGCGACCTCTGGGGCTTCATGCTCTCGCTCGACAAGGTCCTCCTCGCGGCCATCCACGGCTTCGCCCTCGGCGCTGGCATCGAACTGCCTATGTGCTGCGATTTCCGCATCGCCTCCGAAGACGTCCGCCTCGGCCTCCCCGAAGTCGGCCTCGGCTACATCCCTTCAGCCGGCGGAACGCAGACCCTGCCCCGCCACGTGCCGCCCGGGATCGCGATGACGATGATACTCACCGGCGACCCAATCGACGCGGAGACTGCCTACCGCTACGGCCTCGTCCAGCGCGTCGTCCCCCGCGATCGCCTCTACAGTGAGGCAGAGGCGCTCGCGCGCAAGGTCCTCGCTCAGCCCGCTCAGGCCGTCCGGCTGGCAAAGCGCGCGGTCGTCGAGGGCATCGAACTGCCGCTGGCGCAGGGTCTGGCGCTCGAGTCGCGTCTGGCGACACAGGCTGCGATGCGGTGACAGCCAACGGCGAAGCCGCTTCTTGGTGGGCGCGCAGGCTCGCGACTTGGCCCTGGCGCATCGGCCTCGGCGTGCCGCTTCTTGCCGGCGCCGTCCTCGCCATCGGCGCCCTCATTTCTCTGGCCTCCGGCGGCTACGAACACCCGAAGACTCTCAGTGCAGGGCCGGTAGAGGAGTTCTCACCGGGCGCGCCCAAGCTCTTCAACGAAGAGAACGTCTGGGTCGTCCGGCTCACCCAAAACGAGTTTGTCGCCCTTTACGACCGCGGCCTCGAGTCGAAATGCCCTCTCCAATGGCGACGCGAATTCGAGTTCATGGGACGCACCGGCTGGTTCGAGGACACCTGCAACGGCTATGCCTACGATTTGACCGGCCGCTGTTTCTCGGACGCCTGCCGGGGGGCTCTGCTCGACGGCTTTGACGTCACCCTGAGCGGTGGTAGCGTTGAGGTGGACCTGCGAGCGCTGCAATCGCCCGCCCCGGCGGACCCCCTGGCAACGCCCCTGACGCCGCCAGTCCAGTAGAGATGGGCACGATTCCGGTCGCCAATCCATCGCCGCCTCGTCGCCTCGGCCTTCCTCGCCGCGGACTTCGCGTCGCCGTTCTCATGTTCGCAATCGTTCTTGTGGTTGCCGTGGGTGTGGGGTTCGTGTGGCCGACGGGTTCCAAGGTCGACGAGCCTGTCTGGTTCAAGGCCGGATCAGTTTCCGGCTTCGCCCTCAATAAACCTGTTTGGTTCAAAGATCAGCGGTTCTGGCTGGTGAAGCTAGGAGACGAGCAGTTTATCGCGCTCCTCTCACGAAGTCCGCGTCGCGGCTGTACAGTGCCCTGGAGGCCGGACTTCGAATTCCACGGAACGAAGGGTTGGTTTCGTGACCTATGCTTCCAATCGACGTGGGACATCACCGGCCATCTCGCCTTCGGGCCGAGCCCGCGTGACATGGACCGCTTCCCCTTGCAAATCGTCGGTGGAAAGGTACAGGTGCTGGCTGATCCCAAGCACGTCATCTTAGGGTCCAGCGGAGGACCAGCCACTACGTCCCATTGACCACCCTCCTCCCGCCCGAATTCCTCGCCCGAGTGCGTGCTCTTGAGGACGCCTACCTCGCATCCGATGACCCCATCGAGCAGTCCGGCTTCCATGGCGGCCCCATCCGCTGGCGTGCCGAGCGCGAGCCGATTCTGGATGCAGTGGAGGGAGACGGAAGCTTTCTGGACGTCGGCTGGGCTAACGGCTATCTCCTCTAGTGCCTTATGCGCTGGGCCGGCGAGCGCGAACACCGAATGGAGCCGTTCGACGTGGACATCGGCCCTCGGCTGATCGAGGCCGCGAGAGAGCGGTTGCCGCAGTTCGTGGCCAACTTCTGGGTCGCCGACGCCTCCGATTGGCGCCCGCCGCGACGCTTCCGCTACGTCTACACCCTCGCCGACTGCGTCCCCGCATCGAGCCTTCGCGAGTACGTCTTCCGCCTGCTCGAGCGCGCGGTCCAGCCGGGCGGCCGGCTCATCGTCGGCTCCTACGGAAGCCGTTCGCGCGCCGAACCGCCTCGAGATATCCCCGGCGTACTCGAATCATTCGGCCTCGAGGGGGCAGGTCGCGCTTCAGGCGGAGACCCGCCCATCGCGGCCTTCGCCTGGGTAGACCCCTAGCCACCGCCTCCTTCCTCCTTCCTGCGTCATCTGGCTCCTTACTCCTCTTTGTTCTATTGTTCGCTTGTTCCGTGTTCCACCGGGAGGGTGAGCCATGAATACCGCTGAATTCCTGATGATCGCCTCGTCAGTCGTGCCGGACCGCACGGCCATGGTCTGCGAGCAGCGGTCGCGGACCTACGCGGAGATGCAGGACCGGGTGAACCGCCTCGCCAACGCCCTTCAGGCGATGGGCGTCGGTAAGGGCGACAAGATCTCGGTAATGGCGCTCAACTCGACGGAGTACGTCGAGATCTATTACGCCGGCGCTAAGCTCGGCGCCGTATTCGTTCCGCTCAATTACCGCGCGAAGCGGGACGAGCTCGCCTACATGTGCAACAACTCCGAGACGAAGGTCCTCTTCGTCGGCGAGCGATACCTGGAGCTGTCAGAGGCGATCAAGCCGGAACTGAAGACCATCGAACAATTCGTCTGCATCGACTCGCGGCCCGAGGCCATGCCGAACTACGATGATCTTCTCGGGGCCCACGAGGCCGACGAGATATTTACAGACATCGACGACAACGACCCAACGATCGTTATCTACACCAGCGGCACGACAGCGCTGCCAAAGGGCGTAGTGCTCACGTACCTCGGAATGTCAGTCTACGTGACGAACACTGTCGAACCGGCGGACCCCGCCGCCGAAAACGTCGATGTGCTCCTCGTCTCGGTTCCCTTCTACCACGTCGCCGGTGCCACCACGATGCTTTCTTCGGTGTGGGGCGGACGTAAGATGGTGGTCCTCCCGCAGTTCGACCCCGGGGCATGGCTGGACGCCGTGCAGACGCACCGCGTGACCCACAGCTTCGTCGTACCGACCATGCTCAAACGCATCATGGAGCACCCAAACTTCGCTCAGACAGACCTCAGCTCGCTCAAGCTTGTCGCTTACGGCGCCGCTCCGATGCCTTACGAAGTCGTCACCCGCGCCGTGCAGGCCTTCCAGTGCGGCCTAATGAACGCCTACGGCCAGACCGAGAGCACATCATCCCTCACCTTCCTCGGCCCCGAGGACCACCAGATCCCGGAAGGCCCGCCCGAAGAGCGAGAGCGCAAGCTGCAGCGCTTGCGCTCCGTCGGCAGGCCCATGGAAGATGTCGTCGTGATGATCATGGACCCCGATGGCGAAATCCTCCCGCCCGGGCAGGAGGGAGAGATCGTCGCCCAGGGGGCCCGCGTGATGGCCGGCTACCTGGGCCGCGGCGAGGAGACGAGCGAGGCGATGCGCGGCGGCTGGCTGCACACCGGCGACGTTGGCTGGATGGACGACGATCGCTACCTCTACATCACCGGCCGCACGAAAGACCTCATCATCCGCGGCGGCGAGAACATCGCACCGGGCGAGATCGAGGGCGTGCTGCAGCAGCACCCCTCCGTCGAGGACGCGGCCGTTATCGGTGTACCGGACGTCGAATGGGGTGAGGAAGTAAAAGCGATCGTTGTGCCCAAGGGTAGCCGCCCCTCGCCGGCTGACCTGACTTCGTTCGTGAAGCGCCACCTCGCCAGCTATAAAGCCCCCAAATACTATGAATTCGTGGATGAGTTGCCGCGCAACTATCTTGGCAAGGTCCTCAAAACGGAGCTACGAAAGCAATACGGCCAGCCCGGCTGATATATGGCCGCAAGCGGACTGCTTCACTGACCCGTCGTAGGGGCGAGGCACCCATCGCACGCGTTCAAGCTCCGCGGCCCGGGATTGTTTGCCGCGGTCGCAACGCCATCCTGGCCGGAAAGTGCCTTGCCCTCACACCGCTACTATCCTCCGCCTCCGTACATCACTGACAGAAACAAGAGGCCTGCCCAAGGGCCGGCCTCTCTCTCGTTAGCTGTTTGTGCGTCTACCAGTAGCGGCCGCGTCCGTAGAATCCGCTGGACAGCGCCAGGATCAACACGACGAGTAGCAGGATGAAGAACAGTGGTGAGACTACGACCCCCAGGCCTCCGAAAAGGAGTATCAGGAGTAGCGCTAACACAATAACAGCGATCATTACTTTCCTCCTTTAGGTCTCGACGCTTACGAGCACTGTCGCCCAAAAGACAGCGAAGATGGCGAGAAGTAGACTTCGCATTTGTTGACCTCCTGCCCGCTCATCATCGAGCAGGAGCTGTTTCAGAAGGCGTAAAGCGCCCGCAAGCACCCGTAACAAGGGCGTAGCAGTCCCAATCGCGCCGGGGAGGGCTCCCCGTTCTTCACCGCAAGTTAACTTTCGTTGTCTTCTCGTTAACCCGCTGGTTCACCGCCCTCGTCCGCCTCACGAGCAACCGCGCCGACGACTTTCACCCGTCGTGGTCGCCTGACGGCACTCGCCTCGCCTTCACCTCCGAACGCGATGGCTCCGGCCTCAGCCGCCTCACCGACGACCCCGCGGAGGACTCGCAGCCCGTCTGGTCGCCTTCCCTCGCCGGTCCCACGAGTTCGCCCTAGCGCGAGACCTCTGCCTCGTAATTCGCACTTGGTACTTCGTCCCTGGCTCCTTGCTCCTTGCTCCTCCATCCACCTATCATGTGCTCGCCTTGAACCGAGAAGCTAACGCAGGCTGCTCCCTACGGCATGGACAGCGCCGCAGGCCGGGGGTCTGGGGGTGTCCCCCAGAATTCCCCCTCGGGCGGGCGGGTGGGACGAAGAACGCTGCTTTATCGGAACAGAGGAACACCAGCGTTCCGAGGGACACCGGGCGGGGATCGTTTCCCGCCTGCAATGCGGCAGTTCGCAAGCGGCTGGTGAAATAGACCATGCACCCTTCAGCCCCATCGACTGACTTTCCCGGCAATATCTTCTTCTACGCCTTTCTCATCGGTTTCCTCGCGTTCTTCCTCTGGTCCGTCTCCGTCCGCCTGCGCTGGTTCGCCAGCGCGCAGTGGGTGAACCGCTTCACCCAGCCCATCGAGCGAGTGGTAGGCCTGTTCCCCTATCTCCTCGGCAACTCGCGCGTCGTTCGGCCGCGGTACTGGTACTCCGGCCTCCTGCACACGCTCATCTGGTGGGGCTTCATCGTCCTGCAGGTGCGCACGCTGAACTTCCTCCTCAACGGCATCGACCACGACATCAGCCTCGAGAAGAACCTCGGCGACGTCTGGGACTACGTGATGCGGCCGACCATGGACACCTTCAACGTCCTCGTCATCGGCGGCGTCGCAATGGCCGCGTTTCAGCGCTTCGTCTGGCGCCCTCAGCGACTGACATTGAACTACGACGCCTGGATCATCCTCTTCCTCATCTTCTGGCTCATGGTCACCGACGTCATGGTTAACAGCTTCGAGATATACCTCTTCGACCAGGACCACGAGCGCTTCTCCTTCCTCGCCTACGGCGTCTCGCAGATCTGGGACGGGCTCGGCATGTCGCAGGGGACGGCGGAAGCACTGCACACCATCTTCTGGTACCAGCACCTCCTGGACTTCCTCATCTTCCTCTGCTATCTGCCCTACTCCAAGCACTCGCACGTCCTCACGGTCGCCCCGCAGATCTTCACCCGCCGCCTCGAGCCGACCGGCGTCCTCGCCCCTATCGTCGACATGGAGAAGCGCATGGAGGCCGGCGAGGCCTTCGGCGCGGGCAAGCTCCAAGATTTCACCTGGAAGCAGCTCC
>VBEI01000107.1 GCA_005882715.1 Chloroflexota bacterium
AGAATACGACCCGGACAGACTTGCTCTGGCATTTCCTCGGCTTGCTGGCTGCATCAGGCCGGTGGTCGATACGAATCAGTTAGAGGCCTGCGTCGCGGCCGGGATGGTAACGGAGAGGGAGCTGGAGCGTGAGGGTGTGCTCTTCAGAACTCTCCATTCACGAGCGCTTGTGGTAAAGAAAATCCCACGAGCGCACGTCGCTGGCTCGGACGCGGTGCGAATGAACCTGGCTCCGTCAACACATGAAGGTGATGAGCGAACGGCTCTGGGGCGCGGGAAGACGGATCACTTGGACATCGACAGCCAGGTTCTCCCGACCGTACGGGAAGATGCGGCCCGCGACCTCGAGTCGTGGCTCGCAAGCGGTGGCTGACGCCGGCGGTTCCCTCTGGTGGCCTCGCCGGGCCAGTCACGGCGCTGTGGCCTTCGAGCTGACCGCATCTCAACTTCTTTCAGCGGTCATCAACGTGGAGCAGAACAAGTGGCATTGGGGCGAGCTTCGTCCCGAACTCTTGCCGTGGGATGACTCTGCCATTGCACGGGCCTCCAGGTCAGCAGACGCAGATGATCCAATCGGCGAAGCGCCGCCACGGTTCTTCGAAGAGGTCTACGGACTGATCGTTGAGGCCGACCGGTACCGAGTAGCATGCCCGGCGATCTAGAACCCTGGTTCAAGATGGAAAGCGGGAGTTGATGATGAAGCGACGAAGAACGAACCACTGGGAGCAAGACAGTTGGACGAGGTGCCGCTGCCCGGACTGCCTGCCCCCAGACGAAGGGCCGCCCGGGGACCTGTATCAAAAGGCGGTCCCTATCTGGCACGACACCTCGATCAATGAATTAGAGGATGACGATGAGTTCGACCGGATCGGCTATGTGAAGGCCTTCGCTGGTGGAATAGAGGTGGGCGTGATCATTGCTAACTTGCGGCCGGAATGGGCCCGGGCATTCTACCTGAACCTGCGGAGCTACTACCTAACGACCCACACTCACGAGGATCTCGAGGACTGGGAAGAACACGCCAGAGAGCTCTGCGATGCCATTCCGATGGTTATGACATCGGGTTGAGCGCAGTTGCAAAGGTTCCGCAACCTATGCTATAATTAGGGCACAAATCAATAACGAAAGGGTACGTATCGCAGAATTCTGTGGCGCGTACCCTTAATTTTTTGTCCGAGGAAGCACATGTTAAGACAAAAACGCAAGGCGAGCGGATTCGACCAGAACCACACGTTCTGGCCAGAGGCCCTGGGCTTGTGGCGGCAAGGCTACTCCAACACTCAGGTCGCTGCACAGGCCCAGGCCCAAGGCTATGACCTCAACGAAGACCAGGTGCGGTATGCAAGGAACCGCTACTGGACGGCCGACGAGCTCCCAGCCCGCGGGGCCAAGTGGCTACGAGAAGCGGTTCGAGAGGCTACTGAGGTTTATCCCAGTGCCTTGGAACAGCAACAGGCCCTATTCTCCGAGAACTATGAGGTGTTCATCGCTCTCAAGCAGCGGCTGCTTAGCTATCTCAATGGGGCTCCGCCAGCGGACGAGTTGGAGCTGGCCCAGATGAAGGTTCTCCTCGAGAGCTACGCCCGCCAGGGAAGGCTTCTGAACGAGACCAACGACACCATCACGGTGCTCCAGGCGAAGCTGGGACGCTTGATGCCCGAGGCCGAGCCCCAGGTTTTGGAGCACATCGCCCCAGCTAATGTTGCCGAGGCTGAGCAATGGCAAGGTTAGTTACTCTCGCGCGTTCTGGAATCTTCAAGGAGACGCCTCTCGCTCCGTCGAGCTCGGCGACGCCACAGGGGGCGCCAGAGCGGCTCACCTCCGAGGAGCTGGCCGTCATCATGAGGGCGCAGGACGACTTCGTTTACTTCCTAAATGCGGTGTTCCCCTTGAGCTTCGATGGGCAGAAGTTCTTGTGTTCGGATGGGAGCTATAGCGACTTCGCACTGGGGAGCTTCCATATCGAGGTGGCCCGGCTCATCCAAAGCGAGCTGGCGAGCGGCGGCAAGAGCCGCTTTGCCTTCATGGCCCCACGGCTGCATTTGAAGTCCACCATCCTCAACTACGCCTTCACGTTCTGGCAGCTGTTCAGGGGGTACAGGACGGGACAGCGAGACTGGCGCAGCGCCGAGGACATCGATGGGCTGGTGGTGAGCTACAAGGACGACTTGGCTACCGAGCACATTCGCAATCTGAAGCGGTTGATTGAGGCTAACCCGCTGACGCGCCTCTGGACGGACAGGAAGCCCCAGGCAGAGGCGATTATCTCCTACGACGTGAAGTTCGGCCAGGGTCATCGCTGGCTCGGCGAAGTCCGCGGTGCCGGCATCCTCGCCGCGGTACGCGGCAAGCACCCCAAGTTCGTGGTGGTAGATGACCCACTCAGCGACTTCGCGAACCCAGCCGAGGCGGCCGAGCTTGAACGCATCAACCGCGTGTTCTTCCAGGTCGTGCTTTCGCTGCCCCGACGGGGCGACCCCATCATCGTCATCGGCACGCCGCAGGCCGAAGACGACCTGCTACACAGGCTCGCCGAGAACGACTCGTTTCTCTGGCGAAGGCTGCCCGCCATCTCGGACGAGGCGACCCAGACAGTGCTCTGGCCCGAGGTCTTCTCCTATGAGGTGCTGGTGCAGAAGCGCAGGGAAATCGGCGAGAAGGCCTTCCTGGTCGAGTACATGCTCGTGCCGCTGCGCAGCCTGGATGGCTTCTTCAGCCGCGAAGAAATAGAAGCTTGCGTCGACCCCCAACTAAAGCGATGGTCTCCAGACGAGCCGTTCCCCCACCACGAAGTTGAAGGGGTCTATGCAGGCATCGATATCGGCAGGGAAGTGCACCCCACCCACATCTCGGTCCTCGCCAGATTCGAGGGGTACCTGATTCAGGTATACGAGGCGTTTCTCGACCATGTCGACTGGAACACGCAGGTCAGGCTCATCAACCAGCTGGTGGAGCATTTTGACATACGGCGGGCCTACTACGACGCGACCCAGGGCCAACTGGAAGACCGCGGGCTGAGCAAAGTCGTCCACGGCGTTAAGTTCACTAAGCAAAAGAACGTGGCGCTCGCCCAGGGCCTGGAACGGTACGTGCGTGGCAACCCTGACCTGGATGAGCCACGACTGATACTTCTGGGGCCTTCAACGTCCAGGCAGGTCAACTCCATCGTGCGCGTAAACCGAAAGCTAAAAGCGACGACCAGTCGCGCGGGCGACCATGGTGACGCGTTCTGGTCGAATGCCATGGCTGTCGAAGCTGCCGAGGACGGGCCCAGCATGATGTTGGTGACCGACATGGGAGCGCTCTTTAACGCACAGAACCAGCTTCGCTGGGGACGGAACCCGCTCGGCGGCCCTCCCTGGCTGCCGAAGAGTCCACTTTGAAAGCGATGACCATCAAGCCCGCGCGATCGTAGAAAGGAAATACACCGATGCCATACCCAGCACCATATCCAAGAGGGACGTGGCGACCTAACGTTCCTCACGAGTTCTACGCCATGCACCGTGACGAGATAGTGCAGAAGCTACTCGACTTCGGCTATTCACAAGGGGCGGCCGAGAGTGAGGCGGATGCCTTCGTGGCGTATAGGGACGGGCTCACTAGTCCGCAGCAGAAAGGAGCGTGGAATGATTCGGTTTCCGAAAAGGAACCGTCGAACCGATTCGCCGACGCGCTAGCGCGAGCTCTCGGTAGAAAAAGAGGGAGAGGAGCCGACGGGGGCGACACGGACGCGCCCAGCGCACCTACGCAGAAGGACAAGAAGGTGACCGATTCCACCACAGACAAAGGAATATTGGACCGAATTGGAGACAGGCTCGAGCGAGCTTTCGGCCGACGAGAGGGAAGTGACGCCGATGAGCACCATTGACTGATATCCCATTAAGGCCGAGTCCTGCCCATTCGGAAAAGTCGGGGGATGCGGTGGTGCTGCCGCTCAAGAACCTAATTCCCGTCACTTCGCCGCACCGATCGGCGGCTACCTGTCAGCGGTTGTGGAGGACTTCAGGCGACGTGGGCGGTGACGGGGACGCCACGGTACTGCGACACGAGGTCGTGATAGACGTCTTCGACGCGGGCCGCGACCTCGGACCAGCGGAAGCGCTCCGCGGCTGCACGGGCCTCACGGCCGAGGCTGCGTCGAAGCGACTCGTTATTCATCAGCAATTCGAGCCTCTCGGCGAAAGGCTCTGGGCACAGCCAGGGGACAAGATAACCTGTCTGCCCGTCCTGCACGGTCTCCTTAAGGCCACCGACGCGCGAGGCTACGACCGGCACGCCACAGGCCATCGCCTCCACCGCGACGAGCCCGAAGCTCTCGTAATACGAGGGTACGACGCAGACATCTGCCGCGTTGTAGTAGAGCGGTAGGTCGGAGTGCGGGACGGCGTCGAGGAACGTTACCTTATCAGCGATGCTCAATTCGGTTGCGAGCGCGGAAAGCTCGCCCTTGCGCCCAAGGTCCTTGCCGTCGCCGCCGATGACAAGCACGCGAAACTCGCCGTCCAGGTGCGAGACGGCTCGCAGGAGAACATCGATCCCCTTCAGAGGCTCGATCCGGCCTACGAAGAGGACAACACGCTCTTTGATGGGCATGCCGAGATGCCGCCGCACGCGCGCGCGGCCGAGCGGCCTGAACCGTTCGATGTCAACGCCACAAGGCACTACACTGACGCGCTGGGCGGGCACGCCGTAGAAGCTCAGAAGCATCTCTTTCTCGCCCTGGCTCGCGCAAATAACGCGATCAACGTCGCGAGCGATGAGGCGCTCTCCGTCTATGCGGTACTCGGGCTCGCGCTCGTCGAGGTGATGGCGGTTCTTCACCTCACCCAGCGTATGGAACATGATTACATGCGGCACCCTCCACGCAGTCTTCAGCGCCTGGCCCACCCAGCCAGAGAGCCAGTAGTGGCTGTGGACGAGGTCGTACGACCGGCCTTCACCTCTCTGGAAAGCCAGAACTCCGTCCCTGAACACAGGGAGGAAGCGGCGGAGGGAATCTTTGGCTGCGCCGAGCGGGCCTGCCTTAATCTGAATCACGCGGGTGCGCTCGTCGATGACTGTGATCTCCGGCGTGCCCGGGTCGGTGCGCCGGGTGAAAATATCCATCGTATGGGCGCGGCGGCCCATCTCGTGGCTAAGCTGGCTAATGTAGACGTTCATGCCGCCGCTGTCACGGGTGCCGGGGCGGGAGAGGGGCGAAGTGTGGACGGAGACAACCGCTATGTTGCACATGCGTCAGACAATGATAATACGATAGTCAAGGAGGTGCCGATCATTCCCACGCGCGGCGAGTTGCGCCTTCCTCTCGAAAAGAAGGCGGGAACGCCCCATAGCGTCCACTCGAGGCTGCTCCACCCGCTTAGGGGCAGGCGCCCAATACTCCGCCCGCGGCACTCACAGCTCATTTCCCCTGCACCAGTGACATGAACTCGGCCCGGGTGACGCCACGACGCCGAAATCCGCCGCGGATGGCTGAAGTGATCATTACGGTGCCGGGTTTCTGGGCGCCCCGCATCGTCAAGCAGAGGTGCTCAGCCTCGATCACCACCGCGACGCCGTCCGGGGAAAGTCCCTCCATCAGCGTGTCTGCGATTTGGCTGGTCAATCGCTCCTGCATCTGGGGGCGGCGAGCGAGGATATCGACAGCACGGGCGATCTTGCTGACGCCGACGATACGCCCTTCGGGCACGTAACCGACGTGGGCCTGGCCGTGGAAGGGCAGGAAGTGATGCTCGCAAAGGCTGTAGAAAGGGATGTTCTTGAGGACAACCATCTCTTTGTGGGATTCCTCAAACCCGGTTGCGAGAACCGTAAGGGGGTCCTCGAACAGCCCCGAGAACAGCTCGGCGTACATCTCGGCGATGCGCTCAGGCGTCTGCAACAGACCTTCACGGCCCGGATCTTCTCCGATAGCGTCGATGATCTCGCGCGCGGCGGCGACGATACGCTCATGGTCGATCCGCAATTCGGCGGACAGATTTCCGGCAGTTGGGGCACTCATATCGAATGTGAGGCGATGCGAGACCTTATTCTAGCAGTACCACGGCGCTACCTCGCCAGCCCCATCGCCTCTTCGATGGCCTCGATGCGCGGCTCTACTTCTTGCATTTCGCTCTCGATGCCGAGGGCTGTTTCGGGGTCCTTGAGGCCGTGACCGGTGATGACGCAGACGACGCTGGAATCGGCGAAGAGGCGACCGCCGGTAGCCCCTGCGGAATGACGAGCGTATTTGAGGAGGCCGGCGACGCAGGCGGCTGAGGCGGGCTCGCAGAAGATGCCTTCCTCCTGCGCAAGAAGGCGGTAGGCTTCGAGGATCTCATAATCGCTCACGGCGTTGATCTCGCCGCCGGATTCATCGCGGGCGGCTTCGGCGAGGAGCCAGCTGGCGGGATTGCCGATGCGAATGGCGGAGGCGACGCTCTGCGGGTTCTCGACCGGCTTACCCGTAACGATGGGCGCTGCGCCTTCGGCCTGCCAGCCCATCATGCGCGGCTTCTTCGTCGCGAGCTCGGCCCGATAGTACTCGACGAAACCGCGCCAGTAAGCGCTGATGTTCCCGGCGTTGCCAACCGGGATGAAGAGAAGATCGGGCGCGTCGCCGATGGCATCAACGATCTCGAAGGCGGCGGTCTTCTGGCCTTCGAGTCGGTGCGGGTTCACGGAGTTGACGAGGGCGACCGGATGTTGCTCACTGATGCGGCGCGCGAGGCGGAGGGAGTCATCGAAGTTCCCCCGCACGTCGAGAATGCGCGCGCCGTGGGCCACGGCCTGAGCGAGCTTTCCTTGCGCGATGTTGCCGTGTGGGACGAGGACATAGGCATCGAGCCCGCAGCGGGCGGCGTAGGCCGCAGCGGAGGCGCTGGTGTTGCCGGTGGAGGCGCAGAGGACAGCTTTGGCATCGGACTCCAGCGCCTTGGCGACGGCGACGACCATGCCGCGGTCTTTGAAGGAGCCCGTGGGGTTGCACATCTCCAGCTTGAAGTAGAGCTCGCGGCAGCCCACGCGCCCCTCAATTCGCCGCGAGCGGACAAGCGGCGTATCGCCCTCGCCGAGGGAAATGAGTGGAGTCTCGAGGCCAATGGGCAGGCGATCGCCATAGCGGCGGAGGACGCCAGAATGGCTCGGCGTTTCAGTCTCCGCCCTGTAGCTCATCCTGGCCGAGTTCTTTGATTTCCTGCGCGAGCGCCTCGTGCTGGCGCCGACGCTGACGCAGCTGCACCTGGGACGCGCGCTTGAGCTGCGCCCTGGTGAAGTCCGAAAGCTCGCTAAGCTGACTGGTCAGTCCGACAAGCTCAGCCCCGTGTGCTTGAGTGCGCTGGTCCAGCCGAGCGACGCTCTGAAGGAATTCGTTGAGCCTCTCGGTGACGTCACCGCTCAGCCTCTCGATGAGTAGCAGGCGTTGAGCCAGCTGCTCTCGTTCGAATGTCGCACGTTGGAGCAGCTCACGTGTCTCCTCCGGAAAGGCGGCAATGCTCTCGAGCTTATCGACGCGCTCACTAAGCCTGCGGGTGTGTTCTTGGATAAGCCGCAGTCGTTCGACCTGAGCGTCGTCGTCCTTTGCTGTCTTCGCCAGCTCGGAGCTTAGGCGACCAACATCTTGGTCAATGCGAAGCGCGGCCTCGTGCGCCCGGGTCGTGCGTATAGATAGGTCCTCGATCTGGCGTTCGAGCGCCTCATCGGCGAGATGGCCGCCCGCGACGCCTTCCTCCATGCGACGCGATGCCTCCTCCATCGACTGCACCCTGTTCTCGAGGTGCTCAATGCTCTTCGTTACCCCCCCGACCTGCTTAGTTACCTCGCTGAGGTCCTGACGGTCGCGCCCGGTCTCCGTTTGTCGCTGGCGGAAAATTTCTTCGGTGCGGTTGGCGAGCGCTGAGTGGCGGTCCTGCGTCTTGCCCATCTGGCTATAAAGCTGCCGAACATCCTCTCGCAGTGCAGCGAGGGCGGCGGAAGCGGAACCGGAGACGGAGAAGGCTTCAGCGACCCGTCGCACATCCGCCTCTAGCGACCAGACCTGCTTGAGCGCCTGGTCGAGCTCACCTTCGACCTTGTGCAGACGAGCCTTGGTTTCTCGAAGTTCGTTCTCGAGCCATTCGACGGGGCTTTCCGGTTCCTGGTCGCGCGCTTTCACGGCCACGTCAGTCTTCCACCCGCAAGAAGTTCCCGACCTGACGGACGACATCGAGGCTCTCAACTTGCTGGATGCTGGCCTGGACCGAGGCCTCCCTCGCGGCGTGAGTCATGATCACGATTTCGGCGGTCTGTGCTTCTTCATCCGTTTCCTTTTGGATGACAGAGGCGATGCTTACGCCGTTATCGCCGAAGGCCTTGCCAATGCCGGCGAGAACACCAGGACGATCGGCAACTTCGACTCGTATGTAATAGCGGCTAACGAGTTCGGACATCGGCTTGACCGGCATGAGTGAAGTATAACGCCAGGGAGAAGGCCGGCCGCCCCGAGCAATCGAGCCGGCGGCATCGAGCACGTCCCCGAGTATGGCGGACGAGGTAGAAAGGGCACCGGCGCCGGCGCCCTGGAAGAGGACGCGACCGGCCAAATCGCCCTCCACCTGGACCGCATTCAAGACTCCGTCGACCTTGGCGAGCAGCTCGCCGTCAGGTACAAGCGCAGGATTGACCCTCGCCTCGATGGCGTTCCCGACCCGGCGGCCAATGGCCAGCAGCTTTATGGCGTAGCCCAACTCCGCAGCGTAGCGGAAGTCGCGTGGGGTGAGCCGGGTGATGCCCTCTCGATAGACCTCGTCCGGGTGCAGATCGGTGTGAAAGGCGAGACTGGCAAGGATCGCCAGCTTGTAAGCAGCGTCATGGCCCTCGATGTCATTGGCGGGCTGGGGCTCCGCGTACCCCAACTGTTGCGCCTCCCGTAACGCGGAAGCAAAATCTACTCCGCCGCTCATTACCGTCAGGATGTAGTTGGTCGTGCCATTAATGATCGCGCGGAGACTGCCGATCTCGTTCGCGGATAAATCTCGTCTTAGGGGAGAAATGATGGGAATCCCGCCGCCTACACTTGCTTCATAGAAGATTTCGCCGCCGCTTTCGCTTGCTAAAGAAAGCAAGCGAGCGCCGTGCTTCGCCATAACTTCCTTGTTGGCAGTGACGACCCGCCGCCCGGAAGCCAGGCTCTTCTCAATGTACTCGGTGGCGGGATGTTCACCGCCAAGTACCTCGACAACGATGTCGCAGTCAGTAGCAAGCGCTTCCTCGGGATCATCTGTGAGGAGGCCCTCGAGGAGGGTCAGCTGACGGGGGCGGTGTACATCGCGGACGAGAACCCGCCGGAGAGCCAGACGGATGCCGGTGCGTTCAGCGAGGCTGCGGGCCTTTTCCGTCAGGGCGCGGGCAACGCCGGCACCCACGACGCCTAGCCCAAGAAGAACGATGCCTACTTCGGGCCGGTCGCCCATCGTT
>VBEI01000108.1 GCA_005882715.1 Chloroflexota bacterium
AAGAACGAAATCGATCTCCAACGCGACAGCGCCATAGCCGAGCTACGGCGCGAGTTCGCCGGGCTCACTATCACCGCCGCCGAGCGCGTCATCAAGGAAGAACTGGATCCAGAAAAGCACCGCCGTCTCATCCAGGAAGTCTTGGCCGAAGCTCCCTCAGCAGGTGCCGATGGAGCCGACAGACGGTGAGTAACCAGGCGCCGCGAACCGCCAGCCACGCGGCGCGGCCCCCTGTTCCCTGTTCCCTGTTCCCTGTTCCCCGGCGGTCGGGTGGGGGGTCATCGTGATCCGCGACGTCGCGGCCAAGCGCTACGCTGAAGCCGCCTACCTGCTCGCTCGCGAGCGCGGGAACGAGGAGGCGTGGTCAGCCGGTCTCGCCGCCATGTCCGCCCTATTCGGCGATGACCGCGCCCAGCCGCTCTTCGAGAGCACCCTCGTGCCCCCCTCACAAAAGCTCGCTCTCGTCGAGCGCGCCCTCGCCGGCGTCGACCCGCTCGTCCTGAACCTCGCCCGCCTCCTCGTGCGCCGCCGGCGCACCTCGCTCGGCCCCCAGGTCGCGGAAGCGTTCCAGGAACTCATCGATCGCGCAAAAGGCATCTCCCACGCCACCGTCACGAGCGCCGTCCCCCTTTCGCCCGACGACAAGCGAGCCGTCGAGCAAAAGCTCCGCGAAATCACCGGCGGCGACGTCATCCTCGACACTGAGGTGGATGAAGGCATTCTCGGCGGGCTCGTCGTCCGCATCGGCGACCGCCTGATCGACGGCAGCACCAGGAGCCGCCTAATCGCGCTCAAGCAACGCCTGGAAGGCGCGCGAGCGTGAGCGACGTCGATCAAGCCAGCATCGAGACAAGGCTCGAACAGGAGTGGCGATCACTTGAAGCGCTGGTCGATTCGCTCTCGGCTGAGGAGCTCCAGCAGCCGGGCGTCGTCGAAGACTGGTCTGTGAAGGACCTCCTCGGCCACATGGCTTTCTGGGCCAACAAGGCCGCGGGCGACCTCGCGCTGGCGCGCAGCGGACGCGCCAACGAGATCGAGGTCCCGTTCATCCCGAATGCGGAGGGCTCAGGCGGTCAAAACGTCACCGACGACTGGAACGCCCGCGAATCTGCCGCCCGTAAAGGCAAATCGCTCAAAGAAGTGAAGCAGGAGTGGGAAGATAGCTTCCAGACGGCGCAGGCGGCGCTTAAGGCCTCGCCGCCGGAGGTGCTTGAGCAGGAAGTCCAAGGCTGGTCCATGCTCGTGCGCTTTCGTGAAGATACCTACGGCCACTACAAGGAGCACGCGGAGCAGATAGGCGAATGGCAACGCAACCTGGAAACCACAGAGGCATAAACGCGCCTCATCGGGCCGCCCTGCCGCGTAGATGCCCCGGCGGGGCGCAAAGGAGAACACCATGGCCGTTAAACCCGAAGAAATAGCATCCATCATCCGCGAGCAGATCGAGCAGTTCGGCACAACCGTCACGGCTGTCGACGTCGGTAGCGTCGTCGAGGCCGGCGATGGCATCGCCCGCGTCTACGGCCTCGGCAACGCGATGTACAGCGAGCTCCTCGAGTTCCAGACGATAGACGACGCCGGGGGCGGGGGCACAGTCATAGGCATGGCGCTGAACCTCGAAGAAGATACGGTCGGCGCCATCATCCTCGGCGATTACCTCGACATCAAAGAAGGCACCGAGGTCCGCTCCACAGGCCGCATCGTTCAGGTGCCGGTCGGCGATGGCCTAATCGGGCGCGTCGTGGACCCGCTCGGACAGCCGATGGACGGCAAAGGGCCCGTGCCGTCGGACAAGCAGCGGCCGGCTGAGCGGATTGCCCCCAACGTCGTTCAGCGTCAGGCCGTGAACACGCCGGTACATACCGGCGTCAAGTCTATCGATGCCATGATCCCCATCGGCCGCGGTCAGCGAGAGCTTATCATCGGCGACCGCTTCACCGGCAAGACGGCGATCTGTCTGGATACCATCATCGCTCAGAAAGGCGGCGACGTGACATGCATCTACGTCGCCATCGGCCAACAGGCCTCGAAAGTAGCCCAGGTGGTGTCAACGCTGGAAGAGCACGGGGCGATGGCTCACACTATCGTGGTCGCCGCCAACGCCTCCGATGCGGCAGCTCTCCAGTATCTCGCGCCCTACTCCGGCTGCGCCATCGGCGAGGAGTTCCTCGACAACGGCAAGGACGCGCTCGTCATCTATGACGACCTCTCGAAGCACGCCTGGGCCTATCGCCAGATGTCGCTGCTGCTTCGGCGTCCGCCCGGCCGCGAAGCATATCCCGGCGACGTCTTCTACCTGCACAGCCGTCTGCTGGAGCGCGCCGCCAAGCTCGCGCCCGAGTACGGCGGTGGCTCGCTCACCGCACTGCCGATCATCGAGACGCAGGCGGGCGACGTTTCCGCCTACGTGCCGACAAACGTCATCTCGATCACTGACGGGCAGATCTACCTGGAGAGCGACCTCTTCAACGCCGGAATCCGTCCCGCCATCAACGCCGGCCTCTCCGTCTCGCGCGTCGGGGGCGCGGCACAGACCAAGTCGATGCGCCAGGTCGCCGGCGGCATGCGTCTGGGCCTCGCTCAGTACCGCGAGCTTCAGGCCTTCGCCCAGTTCGGCACCGCCGAACTCGACGCCGCCACGCGCCGCCAGCTCGACCTCGGCCAGCGCCTGACCGAAATCCTCAAGCAGCCCCAGTTCCATCCGCTGACCCTCGGCCAGGAGGTCAGCATCATCTACGCTGCCGTCAACGGCTACCTGAACGACGTCGAGGTCCCGAAAGTGCGCTCTTTCGAAGACGCCTTCCGCAGCTACATGGAGTCAAACCATCCGGAGGTCCTCAAGTCCATCGAGGACAAGAAGACCATCGAGCCGGAGACAGAAGAGAAGCTGAAAGCCGCGATCTCGCAGTTCAAAGAAAGCATGCCGTATTGAAGAAGACTAAGGAGCCAGGAGCCAGGAGCCAGAAAACGGCAAAAATCCTCCTAGGTCCTAGCGGCCGGAGGCCCTAATGCCCGGCCAGCTCCGCACGATCCGCCGTCGCATCCGCAGCATCCAGAGCACGGCCAAAATCACTCGCGCGATGGAGCTCGTCGCCGCCAGCAAGATGCGCCGCGCCCAGCTCAACGCCCTCGCCGGCCGGCCCTACGCCGAGAAGATGCGCTTCGTTCTCGCTGACCTCGCCGAAACGCTCCCTCTGATCGATCCGGAGGCGCGCCATCCGCTCCTCCGCCAAACGGAGGACCCTCAGCACATCGGCCTCATCTTCATAACGCCCGACCGTGGTCTGGCCGGCGGCCTGCCTTCGACACTCAACCGTAGAGTCGCGCAGTTCATTGTCGAGAGCGGCAAGCCCGCGCGGGCTGTCGTCGTCGGCCGTAAGGGGCGGGACTTTCTGCGTCGCACCCGGCAAGAAGTCATCGCCGAGTTCACCGGCATCGGCGATAACCCTACGTACGCTGAAATCAGGCCGATTACACAGGTGTCCATCCAGGAGTTCATCGAAGGGAACGTCGATGAGGTGTATTTGGTCTTCTCGCAGTTCGTAAACACCGTCGTCCAGCGGCCAGAGGTGTTCAAGCTCCTCCCGGTCGAACCGCCCGCACACGCCGAGACCCACGCCGTCGACTACATCTATGAGCCCGACCGCGAGACCGTGCTAGCGGAGCTTCTCCCTCGCTACATCGAGCGGCAGGTCTACGAGGCAACACTCGAGGCCATCGCCAGCGAGCAGTCCGCCCGCATGGTCGCCATGCGCAACGCCACAGATAACGCCAACGACCTGATGAAAGACCTTACCCTTGTCTACAACAAGGCCCGCCAGGAGAGCATCACCAGCGAGCTTCTTGACATCACCGGGGGCGTGGAGGCGTTGCAGAAGGCATGAAGGAGCCAGGAGTCAGGAATCAGGAGTCAGGGAGGGCGGAATATGCCAGCGCGGGCGAGTGGGAATCTGGATTCCGGCGGGTTATCGCGTGGCAGAAAGCTGATGATTTGTTCGCGGCGATCTACCGACTCGCCGACTCGATTCCGAAGCGCGACTGGTGGGTCCGATCCCAGCTACTAGGCGCCGCGCGATCAGTCTCGTCTAACATCGCCGAAGGACATGGCAGGGGTACTATCCGCGACTACGGTAGGTTTCTCGAAATGTCCATCAGTTCACTGAACGAAGTACAGAACGATCTTCATATTCTCAAACGGAATCAAATAGTGAGCGCAGAGCTTGTTGATTCACTGCAGCCCCTCAGAGTCGAAACCATCAAGGTGTTAACGGGTCTCTTGCGCTCTATGCGAAAGAAGCTTCCCAATAATAGCGATTGGCAACGCAGGCAAGTTAGCGAAGAGCATGAAGTCTTTCGAGCGGGAGTGGACGTGGAGTCTGATTTCGACGATGTCGATCTCCTAGCTCCTGACTCCCTAACTCCTTGCTCCTGGAGGTAACCCATGCCTAAAGGCACCAAAGGCAACGTCGTCCAGGTAATCGGCACCGTCGTCGACGTCGAGTTTCCGGCGGAAGGCCTGCCCGATATCTACAACGCCCTCGAACTGAGTGTGGGCGACGGCAAGAGGCTCGTCCTCGAAGTCCAGCAACACCTCGGCAACAACTGGGTGCGAACCCTGGCGATGGACACCACCGACGGCCTGCGGCGCGGCGCCGAGGCGACCGATACGGGCGAACCGATCACCGTGCCCGTGGGTGAGCCGTGCCTGGGCCGGCTGTTTAACGCGCTCGGCGAGGCGCTCGACGGCCTCGGCGAAGTGAAGGCGGACGAGCACTGGCCGATCCACCGTCCTGCCCCGTCTTTGGACGAGCGCGAGACAACACCCCAGGTCTTCGAGACTGGAATCAAGGTCTTCGACCTCGTCTCGCCGTTCACGAGGGGCGGCAAGGTCGGCGCCTACGGCGGCGCCGGCGTGGGCAAGACCGTCATCATCCAGGAACTGATCCGCAACATCGCCACCGAGCACGGCGGGTTCTCCGTCTTCGCCGGCGTCGGCGAGCGCTCCCGCGAGGGCAATGACCTCTGGGTTGAGATGAAGGAGTCCGGCACCCTCGCGAAAACCGCGCTCGTCTTTGGCCAGATGAACGAGCCGCCCGGCGTCCGAGCCCGCGTCGGCCTCACGGGCGTTACGATGGCTGAGTACTTCCGCGATGCCTCCGGTCAGGACGTCCTCATCTTCATCGACAACATCTACCGCTATATCCTCGCCAACATGGAAGTGTCTGCGCTCCTCGGCCGCATGCCCTCCGCCGTCGGCTATCAACCAACGCTCGCGACCGACATGGGCGCCCTCGAGGAGCGGATCACCACGACGAAGCGCGGCTCCATCACCAGCTTCCAGGCGATCTACGTCCCCGCAGACGACTACACCGATCCCGGTGTCGTCACTACCTTCGGCCACCTCGACGCCGTCATCTCTCTCGATCGCGCGCTCGTCGAGCAGGCCCTCTACCCGGCCGTCGACCCGCTCGCATCCTTCTCGCGAATCCTCGACGCGCGCATCGTCGGTGAGGAGCACTACAACACGGCCCGCGGAGTACAGGCTGTCCTCCAACGCTACCGAGACCTCCAGGACATCATCGCCATCCTCGGCACCGAAGAGCTCTCCGAGGAGGACAAGCTCGCCGTGGCGAGAGCTCGCCGCATCCAGCGCTTCCTCACGCAGCCGATGTTCGTCGCCGAAGTCTTCACCGGCCGCGAGGGCCGCTACGTCGGCGTCAAGGACACCGTCCGCGGCTTCAAAGAAATCCTCGAAGGCAAGTGGGACCACCTCCCCGAGCAGGCGTTCTACATGATAGGCGCCATCGAAGAAGCGCAAGAGGCAGCGGACAAGATGGAGAAAGACGCCGCATGACGAGGACTACCACCCCGAGTAGAGACGCCCCGAAGGCGCGTCTTCCGGCGCACCTTAGCTCTCCCTCGCTGGGTTGGCATCGAGGTGAGCTGTGACTGACCGCAAGTCCCGCACCACGCCACGCCCCTTCGCCCTTCACTGGGGCCGCGGCGTGATCGCCGAAGAGGCGATCTTCGTCGCCGAGCACCACGAGCCGTCAATCCAGCTGCTCGAGTTCGAGGACGGCTCCGAGTCCGTCCGCTTCTGCTACTACGACCACACTGGCCGTTTCCAGCGCAGCCCCATGATCGTTGGGAAAGAGGAGATCGAGGGTATGCGAAAGGCGCTGGCGGGCACGCCGCGCCTAAGCGAGTTGTTGCGAAAGATGATCGCATGATAGGAACGAGGAGCCTTAAAGTGAGTGGCAGGCGCCTCTGCCTCCCTGTTCCATGTTCCTTGTTCCTAGGCCAGAGGCATAGCCAATGCCCTTAACCGTCGACATCGTCACCGCCGAGCGCCTCGTCCTTTCCGAAGAGGGCGTCGACGAAGTCGTCGCCCCCGGCATCGAAGGCGAGCTCACCGTCCTCCCCATGCACGCCCCCCTGCTGACCATGATCAAGCCCGGCGTCATGCGCATCAAGCGCGGCAACGACGAGACCGACATGGCCATCACCGGTGGCTTCCTCGAAGTCCGCGACGATCGCGTGACCATCCTCGCTGACGCCGCCGAGCGCGCTGAGGAGATCGACGTCGCCCGTGCGGAGGAAGCCCGCCGCCGCGCGGAGCAGCAGCTCGAGCGCCGCGAGACGGACGTCGACCTCGCCCGCGTCTCCGCCGAACTTCAGAAGGCGCTCATCCGCCTGAAGGTCGCCGAGCGCCGCCGTCGCCGCACCGGTACCCGTACAGGCCCGCCGGGCGTTTAAATGGGCGATGAGTATAAGAAGTGAGGCGCTGGCCCGCCTCCCAATAGACCCATTTCCCATTTCTCACTTATGACGCAGCGTAAATCGAACACGCTGCTCATCGAGGGCGGGCATCGCCTTCACGGCACTGTTGCCGTCAGTGGCTCCAAGAACGCGACTCTTGGGGCGATGGCCGCCGCCCTCACCGTTCCTGAGGACTGTGTTCTTCAGAACGTCCCCGACATCGGCGACGTCGAGCAGATGGCCCAGGTCCTCCGCAGCCTCGGCGCGAGCGTCGATTGGGCGGGCCAGCACGTCCTCCACATCAACGCCGCGAAGCTTCACAGCTCCTCGCCTGCGATGGAATATGCCGGAACCCTGCGCGGCAGCTTCCTCGTGATGGGCGCCCTGCTCGGCCGCCTCGGCGAGGCCTCCTGCCCCCAGCCCGGCGGCGACGTCATCGGCCAGCGTCCGATCGATGTCCACCTCGCGGGCTTCGCCGCCCTCGGCGCCGAAGTCTCACGCGACGGCGAGCGCTTCATCGCCCACGCGAGCAAGCCCCTCGAAGGCGCCACCATCTTCGCCGATTACCCGAGCGTTCTCGGCACCCAGAACCTCATGCTCGCCGCCGCCACCGCCCGCGGCCGCACGCGGATCGTGAACGCCGCCGCCGAACCCGAGGTGCAGGGCACCGCCCAGATGCTCATTCGCATGGGCGCTCGCATCTCCGGCGCCGGCACGCACACAGTTGAGATCGAGGGCGTCGAGAGCCTGCGCGGCTGCGAGTTCGAGATCATCCCCGACCGCCTCGAGGCCGGCACCTACGCCGTCGCCTCGGCCCTCACGCAGGGCGAGGTCGAAGTGCGCGGCGCCTGCCCAGAGCACCTCGAGTCGCTCACCCACAAGCTGCGTGAGGCCGGCGTCCAGATCGAGATCCAGGGCAACACGGTATGGGCCCGCGGCGTGCCGGAGCTGCGCCCCCTCACCATACAGGCCCTCCCCTATCCCGGCCTCGCGACTGACCTCCAGGCGCTGGTGGCCGTCCTCCTCACGCAGGCCCACGGCGTCAGCTATATTCACGAGCGCGTGTTCGACAACCGCCTCCTCTACGCCGGCGAGCTGCGCAAGATGGGCGCCGACGTAGTGACGACCGGCACGACCACTGCTATCATTAGCGGGCCTACCTCGCTCCACGGCGCGCGCGTTCAGGCGCTCGACGTGCGGGCGGGCGCGGCGCTGATCCTCGCCGGCTTGGCCGCCGTCAGCGGCCGCTCGGAGGTAACGGACGTGTACCATGTAGACCGCGGCTACGAACGCCTCGACGAGAAACTGCGGTCGCTGGGGGCAAGAATCGAAAGGGTATGAGGCTGGAACCAGGAACATGGAACAAGGAACGAAGGCAAGCGCAAACGTTAATCATTTCCCAAGTTCCCAGTTCCTAGTTCCCAGTCCCCGGCCTTCAGTCCCTGGCACCTTGCTCCTGCCTCCTACCTCCCGGCTCCTCCCTCCCCATGTTCGGTAAGCGCATCGGCGTAGACCTCGGCACCGCCAACGTCCTCGTCTACGTCAAAGGCCGGGGCATCGTCATCAACGAACCCTCTGTCGTCGCCGTCGCCCAGCGCGACAACTCCATCGTCGCCGTCGGCCAGGAGGCCCGCGACATGCTCGGCCGCACCCCCGGCGCCATCCAGGTCATCCGACCGATGCGCGAGGGCGTCATCGCCGACTACATCACCACGGAGGCCATGCTCCGCTACTTCATCACCCGCGTCATCGGCCGCATCTCAATCGTCAAGCCCGAGGTCATGATCTGCGTGCCCGCCGGCGTCACCGGCGTCGAGCAGCGCGCCGTCCAGGACGCCGCCGAGGCCGCAGGCGCCCGCCGTCCCGCCAACATCATCCCCGAGCCTCTGGCCGCCGCCATCGGCGCCCGCATCCCCGTCAACATCCCGCAGGGCCATATGATCGTCGACATCGGCGGCGGGCGAACCGAGGCCGCGATCATCTCCATGTACGGAATCGTCGTCACCGAGTCCGTCCGCGTCGCCGGAGACCGCCTCGACGACGCCATCGCCAACCACGTCAAGCGCCGGCACAACATCATCATCGGCGACCGCACCGCCGAGGAGCTGAAGATCGCCATCGGCAGCGCCCTCCCCCTCGAGGAGGAGCTCACCTACCAGGTCCGCGGCCGCGACCAGATCAGCGGCCTCCCGCGCACCATCACCGTCACCTCCACCGACATCACGCAGGGCATCTCCGACTCCCTGCAGTCGATCGTCGGCGCCATCCGCTCCGTCCTCGAGCGCACGCCGCCCGAGCTCGCCTCCGACGTAGTCGACCGCGGCATCGTCCTCACCGGCGGCACCTCGCTGCTCCGCCACCTCGACCGCCTCATCACCCAGGAGATCGGCATTTCCTGCTACGTCGCCGACAACCCCCTCGAATGCGTGGCCATGGGCGCCGGCATCGCCCTCGACCATCTCGATCTAATCAAGCGCTCCATGCCCGCCGAGGGCGAGTGGCTGGTCAGCTTCTAGCTGTTCCGAGACATACAATCAGCCCGAAAACGGTGGTCAATCAATGCGTTTTCCGTGTGTGGAGATCGATTGGTTTTGGCGGTCCGTTCGTGATTATTGATTGAGTCCGCTGCGATTTTTTCTTTTTGTCGCTCGGCCCGTTTGGGGCGGCGGTTTTTGTCTGATTGAGTGCGATTCATGAACGTGAGGCCGCGGGAACAATCAGACGTGCCGGAGCCGAATTCGTTTTGCAAAAAAGGTGTTTTTGCGAGCGGGCCGAGGCCGGGAATACGGGGCCCTGCGAGAGGCATGCAGGCTGCGCCGGAGGCAAGCACATTAAGGTGCGCGGTCATCTCGTGTTAAGGGTAGCGGAAAGCGGCGGGAAGTCTAATAGGGAACTGGCACTCACGACAGCAGCCGGTTTTGGTGAACTGAAATACTAGATTTCAGGTATGTATGGGCCGCTAGACGGGCCATCCGGATCAGCTCGGTGGCACGCAGGGCTGCCCGAAGCGGTTGGCTATCAGGACAATATCGCCGATGACGTCGA
>VBEI01000109.1 GCA_005882715.1 Chloroflexota bacterium
CGAGGAGTCCCTTTGGAGCATCGACACGCGGCCGCGGTTCGGGATCGGCCAGCGCGCTCTGCTTGTGAAGACGGCGACCGGCAATTTTCTCTGGGACTGCATCAGCTACATCGACGGGGAGACGGTGCGACAGGTGCGCGAGTTGGGCGGCCTGCATGGGCTATCGGCCTCTCACCCGCACTTCTACGGGTCGATCATCGAATGGAGTCACGCTTTCGGCGGCGCCCCGGTCTATCTGCCGAGCGCCGATAGGCAGTGGACGGCGCGGCCCGACGACTCGATCGAGCGGTACGAGGGGTCGCGCGAGGTGCTCCCGGGTTTAACGGTTGTGCAGTGCGGAGGGCATTTTGACGGCAGCGCTGTCCTGCACTGGTCGGAGGGAGCCGGCGGCCGGGGCGCCCTGCTCACAGGCGATTCGATCTCGGTAGTGGCAGACCGGCGCTGGGTGACGTTCATGCGTAGCTATCCGAACTATATTCCGCTTCCGGCAGAGGCGGTGCGCGGCATCGTGGAGGCGGTCCGGCCATACCGATTCGAGCGGATATACGGCGGCTGGTGGCAGAACGACGTATCGGAAGACGGGAGGGGAGTGGTCGAGCGCTCGGCCGCGAGATACGAGAACTGGGTGAAGGGTTAGCGGACGTCAGGAAGCGGGCGCCGGCAGGAAAGGACATACGGATTGGCGGGATGCTGAGATTCCTCGCCACACCGCCGACCCTTCGCAGCGCTCAGGGCGGTTTGTGGGCCCCGCCCCGCGGGCCCGGAATGACATAAGGGCTAGCGGTCTGGCTTGAGTTGATGTTTTATTTAGGCGACTATAATAAATCGGGTCGGTTCTCTGATATGATTCCGAACTGATCTGCGTCATATTCTTTGATATGCCCAACCATCGCAACAGGGTAGGCATCGTCGTAGACGAACGTCGTTATAGCTGGCGCCAGGAACCGCGGGGGATTTCGCCTTCGTCAATCGTGCTGCTTGTGGTGTTCGTCTTCGCCGCCGCCTTCCTGATGGGCATGGTCTGGTTCAGGCCGTGGGCAGACGACGGGACGCCGCCGGAGGTGCAGGCCTCGCCGCCCGCGGAAGCGCAGGCGCCGGGACAGCCTCCGCCACAAGCGCCTCCACCTGTGCCCTAGTTGGCCGCGGAATGCGGCTCATTGACAGTTTTCGCCGGCCGTCGTTACACTGACCACACAACCGAACATCAGGGCGAAGACGGAGACGAGTAGGGCAGCGTAAGCCGGCGAGCGAGTCCCGGAGGGTGTGAGGGGACACGGAATCGCGGCCCGAAAATCACTCCTGAGCCGCCGACCGAAATCCGGACGGAGAGTAGGCTCGGCCGGAAGCCACCGTTAGCAGAGGCAGGGGTATAATCCCGAGTCGTCGGGTCGTACCCTGAGATGAGCGGTCGCCGCAGGCGACAAGATGGGTGGTACCGCGAGCCGATTGGCCCGTCCCGTTTGGGACGGGTTTTTTGATGTGCAGCAGGCGGGCACCCAGAGGAGACACCATGTTCAAGCCGGTCGACACGAAACAGAGCTTCCCGAAGCTGGAGGAGGATGTCCTGCGCTTCTGGAAGGAGAACGATATCTTCCGCAAAAGCGTGGAGCAGCGGCCGGAGGAGCGCACATACGTGTTCTACGAGGGCCCACCCACAGCGAATGCCGCGCCCGGCATCCACCACGTGCTGGCGCGCGCGTTCAAGGACCTGTTCCCGCGCTACAAGACGATGCGGGGCTACCGCGTGCCGCGCAAGGGCGGGTGGGACACGCATGGGTTGCCGGTGGAGCTGGCCGTCGAGAGGGAGCTTGGGGTCAAGACTAAGGCAGACATCGAGGAGTACGGTGTCGAAGCGTTCAACCGCCTCTGCCGCGAGAGCCTCTGCCGCGAAAGCGTGTTTCGCTACGTCAAGGAGTGGGAGCAGTTAACCGACCGGATCGCCTTCTGGGTAGACCTCGAGAGCGCCTATCGGACGTACGACGATTCATACATCGAGACCGGCTGGTGGATCATCAAGCGGCTTTGGGACAAGGGCCTCGTGTACCAGGACTACCGGTCGACGCCGCATTGTCCGCGCTGCGGGACTTCGCTCTCCGACCACGAGGTGGCGTTGGGCTACAAGGAGGACACCCCGGACCCGTCCGTGTTCGTGAAGTTCCGGCTGTCGGCGGAATCCGCGGCGGCGCTCAGGGCGATGCATTGTTCGCTCCCTCCCGATGCTCCGATTTCCATACTCGCCTGGACGACCACCCCGTGGACGCTGCCGGGAAACACGGCTCTGGCAGTCCAGCCGCAGGCAGAGTACGCGGCGGTGGAACACGACGGGGAGTTAGTTGTGCTGGCATTACCACTGGTCGAGGCGGCGCTGGGAGGCGCGCTGGAGCCGGCCGCCACTCTGCGAGGCGAAGACCTCGTCAGTCTGAAATACGAGCCGCTATACGATCCAACGGCGTGGGGCGTCCAACCGATGACCTGCGCCTGGTGGCCGTTGGTGGCATCGCCGACGTCGAGAAGGCCTACACCGTCCTCGGCGGCGATTTCGTGTCGCTGGAAGACGGCACCGGAGTGGTGCACATCGCCCCGGCCTTCGGTGGGGAGGACTTCGACTTGGGGAAAGAGCACGGTCTGCTGTTCTTGCAGCCGGTTGACTTGCGCGGGCGCCTGCCGGACGCTTCGCCGTGGCAGGGCGCGTTTGTGAAGGTCGCCGACGCCGGGATCATGGACGATCTCGAGGCGCGCGGGCTGCTCCTTAGCCGAGGGGTAATCCGGCACACGTACCCGTTCTGCTGGCGCTGCGATACGCCGCTCCTGTATTACGCCAAGCCCACCTGGTATATACGGACGACGGCGGTGAAGGAGAAGCTGATCGCGGCGAACGAGAAGATCAACTGGTACCCGGAACACATCAAGCAGGGGCGCTTCGGCGACTGGCTGAGGAACAACGTGGACTGGGCGCTGAGCCGCGAGCGCTACTGGGGAACCCCGCTCCCGATCTGGCACTGCACGGCGTGTGGCACACACGATGCAGTTGGCTCCCGAGAAGAATTGCTGCAGCGCGCCGCAGATGCCAAGGTGGCGTCCGAGCTGACGGACCTGCACCGGCCGTACATCGACCGCGTCGAGCTGCGCTGCCTCGAATGCGGCGGGCTGATGCGCCGGGTGCCGGAGTTGATGGATGTGTGGTTCGACTCGGGAGCGATGCCCTACGCGCAGTGGCACTACCCGTTCGAGAACCAGACAACGTTCGACCGGATGTTCCCGGCGGACTTCATCTGCGAGGCGGTAGACCAGACGCGCGGCTGGTTCTACACGCTGCACGCGGAAGCCGTGCTGCTTAACCGCACTGAAGACGCGCCGGAGGACATCTCGTATCGCAATGTGATCTGCCTCGGGCTCATTTTGGACGACAAAGGCCGGAAGATGAGCAAGAGCCTGGGCAACGTGGTCGAGCCGATGGCGGTAATAGAAGAGCACGGCGCGGACGCCCTGCGTTGGTACCTGTACACCGCGACGCGTCCCGGAGAGGCGCGCCGCTTCTCCGACAAGTTGGTGTCGGAGACGTTACGGCGCTTCTTGCTCACGCTCTGGAACACGTATTGCTTCTTCGTGACATACGCCAACCTCGACGGGTTCGATCCGAGTACGGCGGGCGAGGGTGAGCTTTCCGAGCTAGACTGCTGGGTGCTGTCCGAGCTCAACTCGCTCGTGCGCAGAGTGACGGACGACCTCGAACGATACGACCCGACGAGCAGCGGGCGGTCGGTCCAGCAGTTCGTGGATGACCTCTCGAATTGGTACGTGCGGAGGAGCAGGCGGCGTTTCTGGAAGCCTGTCCTGAGCGCAGCCGAAGGGTCCGGAGCGGACGCCGATAAGCTTGCGGCGTACCGAACGCTGTATACATGCCTCGTGACACTCACGAAACTGCTGGCGCCGTTCACACCGTTCTTAGCCGAGGCGATGTACCAAAACCTCGTGCGTTCGGTCGACGGCAAGGCGCCGGAAAGCGTCCACCTCGCCGCGTGGACTGAAGCGGACGATGAGCTGGTTGACGAACAGCTGATCCACGACACCAGGCTCGTGATGCGGGTCGTGAGCCTCGGGCGGGCGGCGCGGAGCAAGGCGGCGATCAAGGTGCGCCAACCTCTCGCTGTGGCGACCGCATTTGTGCACAACGCCACGCAGGCTGAGGGGCTGAGACGCCTCGAAGGGCAAGTGCTGGAAGAGCTGAACGTCAAGCGGCTCGAAGTGATCGATTCGGCGGAGGCGTTCAAGGGCAGGAACGCGGTCGAGCACCCGAAGGACTTGCTCGCGATGCTCCCAGACGGAGCTTCGCTGGCGGAAGACGAGGCCGGCTATGCGGTTGGAATCGACACCGCAATCACGCTGGAGCTGGCCGACGAAGGGGTTGCGCGCGAGCTGGTGCACCGCATTCAGAACATGCGAAAGGCGGCGGGGTTCGAAATTGCGGACCGTATCGCGCTGTACTACACCGATGCAGACAGGCTGCGCGACATATTCTCGGCTCACGGCGATTACGTCCGTGAGGAGACGCTGGCGGAGGAGATCTCGGAAGGCCGTGCGCCCGATGGCGCGTACGCCGAGGAGCAGACGGTCGAAGGCGAGAAGGTTACCTTGGCCGTGCGCCGCGTGTCGTAGTCGAGACTGGCTCTGCTTCCGGCGACGGCTCCTCGCTGGTGGTACGAACGTCCGGCTCGCGAGTGCGAACGAAGAGCGCGCGGAACGCCTCCCAGGCGCGTTGGGTCAGCGGCGGCTTGAAGCCTCCCATGACCGGTTGTTCGTAGCCGCTCTCCGGCACTTGCCGGTATTCTGAAGCGACCTCCGCGCCGAACAGCATGATGTTGGCGCTTACGTAGATCCAGAGGAGAAACACAGCGATCGCGCCGAGGGAGCCCATGACAAGGTTGTAATGAGTGAAGTTCTCGATGTAAGCGCTGAAACCGAGCTTCGCGATCTCGAAGACGAGAGCCGCGACAACGGCGCCCGGCCAGACATCACGAGGAGAGCGCAGACGGCTGGGTACGAGACAGTAGAGGGCACTGAAGGCGATGACAGAGAACACGAGCGGGATCGCATACGAGGCGAGGTCCCAGAGCGGCCCGGCGCTATCGGCCACATCGCCGAGGGCGCCAAGCCTGGCGCTGTTGGTGCGCACGACGCGCAGGAAGGCCGTCGCGCCGATCGACGCGAGGAAAAAGACGGCCAGCGCGAGGACCAGACCGAGATCGATTGCCTTCTGCTGAAAGAAGGGCCGTTTCGGCTCCCTATCGTCGAACGCCGTGTTTAAGGCCTTGCGCAGGGCGCCGAAGAGGCTGCTGCCTGCCCATGCCATACCAGCGAGGCCCAGGATGCCCAGTGCGCCGCTGGCGGTCCCCGCCACATCGCGCACGGCGTTCGTAACGGAGTCCCGGCCCTCGCCTTCGTTCAGGGGAATGTTCTTGAGGACCTCGTCCACGATGTCCTGCTGAACGCCGCGGTCCTGTATGAGGAGCCCCGCTATGGCGACGACGAAGATGAGCAGTGGAAACAGAGCAAAGAGCGTGTAATAGGAGATGCTGGCGGCCAGCGCCCCACAGTCATCCCGTACATATTCGGCCGCCGACCGTTGGAATAGCGTCTTGACGAAGCGGAACATCGTTCCTCCCGGGCTGCACTTGTTGGGGTGAGCCATATCCGATTGTACCAACTGTTCTCGCTAGAACTCGTTAAACCTGCCTCTCAATTCCACACGTTATCGGTAAGGGGTTGACTGGCCGTGGGCGCGATTTCGTATACTGGCAGCCGATGCAGTTGGAGGAGGCTACTATGTCGTCCCCGTTGGGGGAGACCCTCCGCCGCGCAAGGCTCTCCAAGAACGTGACCTTCGAGGATGCCGAGCGCGTGACTCGCATCCGGCGCGAGTACCTGGAAGCACTCGAGCGAGAAGACTTCACAAAGCTTCCGGCCCCTGTTTACGCTCGTGGCTTCTTGCGCTCCTATGCGGGTTACCTGGGACTCGACCCCGGCGAGCTAATGCCGTTCTTCCCCGTCGGTCACGTGGAGGAGCCGCGCCTGGACCCACTGCCCGAGGTGGAGCAGCCGCGTACGTGGAACATGAACGGCGTGCTCGCGATTGGAGTGGTGGGCCTCCTGATCCTGTTGGTCGTGGCGCTCTACAGCGTTGGCCACGAGGATACGAGCCCGCTATTGCAGTCGCGGGAGCCCGCCGCCCTGGGGAACAACTCGCAGAATGTAATCGTTCCGCCGGAGAGTTCGAACGCGCCCGCGGCGGCGGGGCCCGCCTCGGCCTTGCCGGACCTCGCTGGCCAGAGTCTCGACGATGCGGTCTCGATAGTGCAGGAGACCGGCGCTTCGGTCTCGATCATCTACGTGAAGCAGGGAGATGTCCCAGTCGGGCAGATCGTGAACCACCAGCCAGGGCCCGGCGCGACGGTAGGACGCGGCGACGTCGTCACGCTCATCGTCAGCCAGTAAGCCTGGCCTGAGACGAACCACCCCGTAATTGCGCGGCAATTGTTGCCCGCAATTTAGTGAGCCTGGTGCGGATCGCTAGCCGTGGATGATCTCGGTCTCGTAATCGATGATCTCGGCGTCAGGTCGTTCGTGCTCGATGAAGGAGATGATCGCGGCAAGAACGCTTGCTGTGTGGCGCTCGTCGTTCGAGGCGTAGGCGACCCCAAGAGAGGCGATCTGCCAGGAGTCGTGGTCGTCGACTTCTGCGGCGGATACGTTGAACTTATTGTGAAGGCGCGCGACGAGCGATTTGAGCACCTGCCGCTTTCCCTTGAGCGAATGGTTCTCCGGCAGACGCAGCTGCACGCGGCAGATGCCGATGGTCAGGGACACGGGAGAAGGGAGAAAGGAGAAAATGGCGCGTGCTCCTCGATGACTTTGGGCAGGGGCGGCAGATCTTCGGGCTTTTCGAGGCCGAAGTGTTCCAGAAAGCGGAAGGTGGTGCCGTAGAGGTAGGGACGGCCGGCAGCAGAGGCGCGGCCGACCTCGGTCACGAGGCCGCGAGCCCTTAGTGTGGCGAGGGCGCGGTCGCAGTTGACGCCGCGAATCGCTTCAATCGTGGTGCGGCCGACGGGCTGCTTGTACGCGATGATCGCTAGGGTCTCGAGGGCGGCGTGAGATATCCGGTGATCTTCGTCGACGCCGAGGAACTGCTCGACAAAGGGCGCGGCCTCGGGCGCGGTGACCATCTGGACGGCGCCGGCGGCGCGCTGGATGCGCAAACCACGGCCCTGGAAGTCGGCCGCGATTGCGTCGACGGCATCGAGTACGGCGCCTTCGTTGTGCCCGGAGATGCGGGCGAAGGCCGCGATCTCGACCGGCTCGTCGGCAACGAACAGGATGCTCTCAATAATGAGCTTCAGGCGGTCGTTATCGGAGGAAGGCATGTGCTACCGGGGTCTTACGGCCGCGGCTCGCCCGGGGGCTCGTTGCCGGGACCGCTCTCTTCGCTCCCGTAGAGACGAGACCTGAGCGACGGCTCGTCGGGCGCGTCGGAGGACGTCGTGGGCAGAGGTCCGCGTGGCGATTCGGACGGTCCCTCCCGCGTTTCGGTCGCGGCAGGCGCGGGAGACGGAGCGCTTTGGGATACGCCGGGCGTCTCCTGCGGTCGCCCTTCGGGCTGAGCGGACGGCGGCTGAACGATGGAGGAGGCAGCAGCGCTCTCGCTTTTCGCGGCTTTGGTAACGGGCAGCGGCTTGCCGTCGCCGAAGCTGACGCGGACGTTCGGTAGGCCGGCAACAGGCAGGCCGAGTTCGGTCTGGATGATGTCGACAACGATGCGAGACGCTTCTTGCGTAACGTGGGCGACGCTGGAGCGGGGCTTCAAGCCGAGGTCAAGATTGGTGGCGATGCCATTGTCTTTCGTGTAGACGCGGGCCCTGGCGCCGTTAACGTCCGGAAGCAAAGTCAGCGCCTCCTCGAGGCGCGACTTGAGCGCCCGCGCCGGCACGATCGTTGTCGAGCCCGCCTGCCGGACGCGAAGCTCGCGCTCTTCGTCCTCGGGCGCGAGCTCGAGGACGATCACGAGCAGGCCGAGCACGGCTAGTGCAAGCGCGCCGAGGGTGACGATAAGCCGGCCAGCGGTGTCGTTGTTCTTGTCCATGTCCTGGACGAGGTCGCCCAGCGCTTCGATGATATCGCCGGGCGCGGCCCAGGTAAGGAAGATGGCGACCGCCATTACCACGATCCAGAGGGCGGCGAGTAAGACGATGGCGGTCCGGTTTGTTTCGTTCATGCGGCTCCTGCCGGGACGCCGGTCAACCCGAACACGCCCTCGTCTTCGAGAGAAGTGAGGCGTGTCGGGAGAATGCGGTTCGAAAGGTCGCTCTCGTCCGACGCGTAAACGCGGATATAGTTGCCGGTCAGACCCTGCCAGCGGCCGCCCCGATTGTCCTCCCAGAGGACTTGCACCGTGCGGTCAAGGAAGCAGCGCCGGAAGGCGAGCGAAGTGTCACGGCCGAGCTGCAGGAGCCTCTCGAGACGAGCGCGGCGCACGGGCGGGGGCAGGTGGGCGCGCATGAGCGCAGCGGCGGTGTGAGGCCGGCGCGAATACGGGAAGGCGTGGATGGCGGCGAAACCCGATTCACGGCAGAGGCCGATGGTCGCCTCGAAATCGAACTGCGTTTCAGCGGGAAAGCCGGCGATCACGTCCGTAGTAATCGCAACGTCAGGGACATGCTCGCGGATCAGGGCCACGGCGCGGCGGTAGTCGCCGGTAGAGTAGCGGCGGCGCATGCGGCTGAGCACGGAATTCGACCCGCTCTGGAGGGGAAGGTGGAAGTGAGGGCAGAGACGGCGGTCTTTCCAGAGGTCAAGCAGCGCGGGCGAAATGTCCTGCGCCTGAAGGGAAGAGAGGCGGATGCGCGGGACGGAGGTGCGTTCGAGAAGGGCTTGGAGCAGACGCCGAGGGCCCTGCTCGCGCTCCCCTGTGTCGCGGCCGTAGTTGCCGAGCTGAGTGCCCGTCAGGACCAGTTCCTGGACACCGTCGGCCTCGCGGGCGCGGACTTCCGCCACAACGCGGTCGATCGGAACGCTCGTCTCGCGGCCGCGCGTGTAGGGGACTATGCAGAAGGCGCAGAGTTCATTGCAACCTTCCTGGATCTTGATAAAGGCGCGCGTGCGTAGGTCGCCCCGGATAAAAGTGGGGCAGCCCGCTGAGGGGTCGCCACGGGCGCGTAGGCGCTCGAGTAGGCGGTCCGGTATCGACGGCTTGGCGTCGTTCGGGAGGACGGCGTCCGCCCCAGTTTGTTTGGCAATATCAGCGGGCGCGGTCTCAGCATAGCAGCCGGTGAGGACGATCTGCGCATCGGGTGAGAGCCGGCGGGCCAAACGAACAAGATGCCTCGCCTTGCGGTCCGCGACGTGTGTTACGGAACACGAGTTGATTACGAAAGCCGACGCACCGGCAACAGGCCGATCGGCTACGCGGACGCCGTTTCCGGCGAGACGGCGGGCGATTACCTCAGAATCGGCCTGGTTCAGCTTGCAGCCGAGCGTCAGGACGGAAACCGTCGGGGTCTGTTGACGCGACATCACTGGCCATCATAGGACAGCGAACGGGGAACAGGAAACCGCCGGGCTTTGGCTAGCGATACGCGATGAGGTTAATTGCCGCAGCGCGAGTAGCCGCAGACAGGGCAGGAGGCGCAGCCTTCGCCGTGGACGAGGGGGCCGCCGCAGTCCGGGCAGCGCGCGGCGCGGAAGAGTTGGAGCCTAAGCTGTGTTGCGGTCCTTGTTGAAGTCGCCATTGGGTCACCTCGGGACGATTAGAACTGTTGTGCTAATACTAGTAGCATATTTGTTCTGTTGTCAAGAAGCGCGTGACACCGGTCGCAAGATTCCCACCGGCGGGCTTATGCTAGGACACGAGCCACTTCTGAAAGTCAGCTCCGTGATGCGTATTGTGGTCGCGCCGCAAGAGTTCAAAGGGACGCTCACCGCCGGCCAGGCGGCAGAAGCGATGGCAGAGGGTGCGCGGCGGGTTATACCTGACGCGACGATCGAGACGACGCCGCTCTCCGACGGAGGGCCAGGGCTTCTCGAGGCGATTCAGGCTTCGCGCGGAGGGGCCATGGTCAAGAACGCAGTCAGTGACCCGCTAGGGCGGATCGTTGAGGCAAGGTGGCTCCTCCTGGAGGACGGAACCGCGGTGATCGAGTCCGCGGAGGCGACAGGGCTGACGCGGTTGAAGGAGAATGAGCGCGACCCGCGGGTCACTACCAGCTATGGCGTCGGAGAGCTGATCGCGGCGGCGCTCGAGCGTGGTTGCAGGCGCGTCAGCGTTGGCCTCGGTGGGAGCGCAACGAACGACGGCGGCGCCGGGATGGCAGCAGCACTGGGGGCCCGGTTCCTTGATGCCGATAGCAACGATCTACCCCCCGCCGGCTCGGCGCTAGCGGCGCTCGAGAGGATCGATATATCCGGCCTCGATCCGAGGCTCGCCGGCACGACTGTGGTTGCGGCAGCCGACGTTAGCAACCCGCTTTGCGGCCCGGAAGGCGCTTCCCTCGTTTACGGACCGCAGAAAGGGGCCAGTACGGCTGTAGCAGTGGAACTCGACGCGGCGTTATTCCGCTACGCCGATGTAGTCGAGCGTGATCTGGGCGTCCATGTTCTCACGGTGCCCGGCGCGGGAGCTGCGGGTGGGCTGGGCGCAGGACTGATCGCTTTCGCGGGCGCGCAAGTGCGCCCTGGGTTCGAAGTCGTGGCAGAAGCGGTTGGGTTGAGAGAGGGGCTACTGGGCGCGGACCTGTTGTTGACGGGCGAAGGGCGGTTGGATGCGCAGACGGGGTACGGAAAGACGGTTGCGGGCGCGGCGCGTATGGCGGCGGAATGCGGAGCGCGCACGCTGATAGTACCAGGGGCGCTGGCGCCGGGATGGGAGGCGGTGCTGGAGTACGCGGACGCCGTAGAGCCGGTGGCGGGCAGCGTGCTTACGGCGGAGGAAGCGATGGCGCGCCCGGCGGAAACGCTTTCGATGACCGTGGAGCGCACGCTGGCGGTATGGTGGCGCATGCGAGAGGTCGAAGCCGGTGGCGCTGCAGCGGCCGGAGCGGGCTGAGGGCTTCTAAGTGAGACGGGGTTCGGCTTCGCGCGGCTGGAAGATGTTCAGAAACGATAGCGTTCCGAGGCCGGCCGCGACAGCCATCGGGATCGCGACGCTCTCGAAGCTGAAGTCTCCCGTAATCAGCCAGTGGTACAGGTGCGCCGCGATGGCGGCTGCCTGCTCGATCATTGCCAGCCAGAAAATACGCGGGTAGCGGCTAGGGTCGCGGGCGCAGTAGATGTAGAGGACGGCAAGAGGTATCGACTCCCAGCCGAGAGCGCGACCGGCGAGGACTCCGTCGAGAGCCAATTCCCCGTCGCCGTGATTCTCGAGGAAGAGCGGGCTGCTCGTGAAGAATTCTGTCAGGAAGCCGACGATCTCCCACGCGGCGAGAAGGATCAAGAGTATGCGCGGCCGCTGGACGAACTGGAGGAAAGCGTTCTCGCCCAGTGGCTTTTGATACCCGTAATCGCCCGCCTCGCCTCGCATGCCCGGCAACTCAGACATTGGGTCGCCTCCTTTAGCCGACGCCCAGCTCTCGCAGGCGCTTTTCGTCGATGCCCAGGTAATGGCCGATCTCGTGAAGCAGAGTCTGCTTAGCTTGCTGGACCATCTCCTCTTCGGTCCGGCAGTACAGCTCGTGAGTCCGCTGGTAGATGATGATGCGGTCCGGCAGCACCATGGAGTACCCCTGTGTGCGCTTGGGCAGGCTGACGCCGGTGTACATGCCGAACAGCGCTGAGCCGTGATGAAGGCCGGCTTGTCGAAGCTCGTGGACTGTCGGCCGCCAGCGGACCTGAATATCTATGTTGTGGAGGGCGTCGCGAAATTGGGGCGGAAGCTCTTCCAGCGCCCGCTGGATGACGCGCTGGAACTCGCTTCGTTTCATTTGAGTACATTGTACCAGCGGGACAAGTGGGACACGCGAGACGCGCGGGGCAAACGGAGGAGCGAGACAAACCCGGAAGGGTTAGAGCTGGAATGGGGCGAGGAGGCGTTAGCCGATGCTGAGATTCCCTTCGTTTCCTCCCGGGCGCAACCCCGCCCACTCAGGGCAGGCTCTCGCCACACCACCGACCCTTCGCTCGGCTCAGGGCCATCGTCGTCCCTGCCCCGCGAGCTCGGAATGACAGCTGCGCTGCTACGGGCTGGCTAAGGTTGGTTGACGAGAGCGCCGCCGAGATAGGCTTCCAGGATATTGCGGATCATGGGTGCGGCCTCGCGGGAGCCCGACTCTCCAGTCTCGAGGGCGGCCAGGGCGAGGATGGACGGTTCGCTGCGGTTGGCATAGGCGACGAAGAAGACGTGGTTCGCGCCGAACCCGATGTCTTCGGCGGTGCCGGACTTGCCGGCGGCGTCGACGCTGGAGCCGGCCCAAGCGCTGACGGAGGTGCCTCCTGAGCTGTGGATGACGAGCCCGAGCCCCTGGCGGATGGCATCGAGGGTATCGGGCGAGATCGGAAGCGGATTGACCACCTCTGCCTGGAAGTCCTGGCTGAGTGTGCCTCCGAGCTCCGAGATCTTGCGTATGAGCAGCGGCTTGCGCAGGACGCCGGTGACGGATATGGCGGAGTAGGCGTTGGCGATCTGGAGGGGCGTAGCCGTGACGAAGCCCTGGCCGATGCCCATGTTGACCGCATCGCCGCGGTACCAGGGTTCGCCGATGTTGTCTTGTTTCCACTTGGGGTCCGGCACTATGCCCGCCGCCTCCTCGAGTCCTTTGATGCCGGTCAGGTTTCCAAAACCAAAGGACCGCGCCATGTTCGGCAGGGCATATTCGTCATGTTCGTCGGCGCCCTTGGCCAGCTCGAAGAAAACGGGGTTGCAGGACGCCATCAGCCCCTCGGCAGGGGTCAGGTAGCCACGGTCGACCGTCTGCCAGTTTTTTTGCGCGAACTGCTCGCCAAGGCCTGTCCAGACGGGCGGGCAGTGGATCGTCGAGCTGGTGCTGAAACCGCCCTTTTCGAGGCCGGCCGCGAGCGTTACGACTTTGAATACGGAGCCGGTGGGGAAAGTAGCGAGCAGAGGCCGGTGGAGGAACGGCTGTCTGGGGTCGTTCGAGAGCGCGCTGAACTCTTCGGCGGAGAGGCCGCGGATGAAGGCGTTGGGATCGAAGCGGGGGAAGGAGGCGAGGGCGAGAATGGCGTTGTCGCGCGGGTCCATGACGACGATGGAGCCTACCCGCTCGCCCAGCTCAGCCTCGGTCTTCTTCTGGACGTTGATGTCGATCGTGAGCTGGATGTCTTTGCCCGCGACAGATGGCTTTTCGGCGATCTGGCGGGCGATTGAGCCCTCGGGAGTGACCGTGGCGAGCAGACCGCCTCGCTCGCCCGCGAGGACGCTATCCATGGAACCCTCAAGCCCGAACGCGCCGATCGTATCGCCCGGCTCGAACCCCTTTGGGCGGAGGTCCTTGAGTTGCTCTTCGGTGATCTCCGTCATGTAGCCGACGACGTGAGCAGCGGAAGCGCCGTTCGGGTAGACGCGCTGCGTCTCTTCGCGCACCACGACGCCGAGGTCTACCAGATCGCGGTATTTTTGTACTTCCTCGGGCGGGCTCCCGTAGGGCAATGTCTTGACCGGGATGAAGTAGTAAGACGGCTGATTATGCTGCACCTTCGCCCGGATTTCGGGTTCGGGCAGGCCGCTTGCCTGCGTCAGCCGCGCGATAGTTGTCTCCGGATCGGTAATGAAGTCCTTCACGATTCCGATGACGGCTACCGAACCATCAACGGCAAGCTCCTTTCCGTTCCGGTCGTAGATGCCGCCGCGCCGGGGCACACGGGTGAAGAAGTGGACGAGGGAGCGGTCGTCGAGCTCCTTGAAGACGAGGGATGGTTGCCATTTGATGCGCCACTCTTTGCGTGTCTGGGGCGCCTTGTCCTCCGATGTCGTAGGCTGCGGAATTTGCTCCTGGATGAGCGACATCGAGTTCTCCTCAGCGATGTCACCGAAGAAGGCGGTATGGAGGGTGATGCTGTAGGCCTGCTCCGCGCCGCCCGGCGAGGCGCTTGGCTTCAACTGGTAGTCAAGATCGGTGATTGTCGCCTCTTCCGTTATCGCCTCATAGCGCTCGACGAATTTGTCGCCCGCGATATTGAGCTTGGCCTCGCTCGAAACGAAGTCGTACATCTCGGTGTACTTGCGCTCTTTCCAGAGGCTAAGGAAGCGCTCGGCGGTCTCCTCGGGCGTCTTGGGCGGCTCCTGCTCCTTGGAGCCGGAACCGCCACAAGCGGCGGCGAGCAAGGCAAGGAACGCTAGCGGGGCGAGAGCGCGTCGCATATCGATTGCTTTCCGGTAGAAATTTTAGCAGCGAGAGTCAATTGCTACCCGTTATAGAAACGACGGCGAGGCGAACCGCGTTTCGGGACAAACGGCGGCCGTCGCCCGATAGCATGGAACGCCGGACGCATCCCTGGGCGGGCAAACAATGAAGTTGCGGGGACCTTCCGGCAAACGAATCCGGCCGTCGGCGCACCTCCGTTCGTGGCTACGCCGGGTCAGCATTGTTGGCCCGGCCTAAGCGTCTTACAATCGCATTACAGAGGGACGGCGAGACGGCAGCCGTGGGTTATCGAATTGAAGAAGTCAAGAAGCGGCAACAAGTGGTGGCTCTTCGGCCTACCGGCGCTCGTTTGCTTACCCTGCATTGTGCCGGCGCTTGTGGCCGGTTTTTTGGCGGTAGGTGGGGGCGGTGCGGTAGGTTCGTTCGTTGGCGGTGTAGCCGGGCCGGTGGCACTCACTGTTGGCATCGTCTTGTTCGCCGCGAGTGGGGTCGTCTACTTAACTCGCCGGAGGTGGCGGCAGCAGAAGCGTCAACAAAGCCCAACGCGATAACGATTGGCCGTTGGGGACGGCTCGAGAGGGCATTCCGTGTGGGGGGGCGCGTCTGGGCAGGTGATCTCAGGTTGATACCGGATCGCGCGCGATCTCGGGTAAGAAGGTAATGGGCATCGGCTTCACACGATTGAGAATATAGGCGAGAAGCAGAAAGTAACCGACGGCCACGCCTGGTGCGGCTCCCAACAGTAAGAAAGCTACGTTTCTCATGGTGACTTCCTCCCAACTGTCTCACCATTATTAGCGGGGACGAGGGTAGGGGTGTGCCGCCCTCGCCCCCGCGGCCCAAAGGGAGTGGACAGAGCACGACCGTTCCTGACCGGAGGGCTCGCAGTTAAGGTGCGGGTCGTTGTGTCCATCACGGCCCTATTGTCGCGCGGGCGTGTTACGCGGGAGTTAGGGGAGTGTTACGGGCGGATTAAACACTGGATTCCGCGTAGCTTTCGACCCGAAGGTCTGAGTGCTTGGCGATGTAATCGAAATCTGCATCCGCGTGAACGACGATCGCGCTATGTTGCAGAGCAGACGCGGCAATTAGAAGGTCTGGGAGCGCTGTCGTCACGCCTCTACGTCGAAGTGC
>VBEI01000110.1 GCA_005882715.1 Chloroflexota bacterium
GAGGACGCTACTAGAGTGATGGAGCTGCGGGACGACCGCCTGAGACTGATTTTCACCTGCTGCCACCCGGCGCTCGCGGTGGAAGCGCAGGTCGCACTCACTCTGCGAACGCTCGGCGGCCTGACGACGCAGGAGATCGCACGAGCTTTTCTCGTCTCCGAAGCTACGATGGCCCAGCGCCTCGTGCGGGTCAAGCGTAAGATCCGTGAAGCGGGCATCCCCTACCGAGTGCCGCCGGAGCACGCCCTGCCGGAGCGCCTCGATGCGGTGCTGGCGGTCCTCTACCTTGTCTTCAACGAAGGATATTCTGCAACATCGGGTGATTCACTGATCCGCCGGGAACTATGCTCCGAGGCAATTCGGCTGACGCGCCTCTTATGCAAGCTGATGCCGGATGAGCCCGAGGCGCTCGGGCTACTCGCGCTGATGCTCTTGCAAGATGCACGTCGTGAAGCGCGCACCGGCGCCGAAGGCGAACTAGTCGTTCTCGAAGAGCAGGACCGAACCGTGTGGGACAGAGCCGAAATCGCGGAAGGATGCGCGCTTGTGGAGCGCGCGCTGAGAATGCGCCGCGCCGGGCCATACCAGCTCCAGGCGGCTATCGCCGCATTGCATTGCCAGGCTGACCGGCCTGAAGAGACAGACTGGCCGCAGATCGCCGCGCTCTATGGGGAGCTATATCGCCTCCAATCCACCGCCGTCGTGGCGCTAAATCATGCGGTCGCAGTCGCGATGGCGGTTTCGCCGGAGGAAGGCTTGCGCGGTCTCGATGAGAGTGGTCTCGGCGAGGCTCTCGGCGAATACCATCTCTATCACGCTGCACGTGCCGACTTGCTCAGACGCTCCGGCCGCAAGCTTGAAGCGGTCGAGGCATACATACAAGCGCTCGGATTGACGAGCAACGCGGTCGAGCGGAAATACTTGAGTCGCCGTTTGAAGGAGATGGCCGGGTAGAACCCGCCCCACGAGCGTGCCGAGTTTGTTTGGCATTTTTCGCGTTTCGGATGTAATTCGTCGCGCTAACCGGCTTGACTTCTGTATAACTCAGTGGTTATATAGCTCTTAAGTTGGAACCGTTCAGTGCTATTGCAGATCCAGTGCGCCGTCGCATCGTCGAGCGGCTGGCCGCGGGCGAGAAGACCGCAGGCGAGCTGGGCGAAGGGTTCGCGATGAGCCAGCCGGCCGTATCAAAGCACCTGCGCGTGCTGCGCGAGGCTGGCCTGGTCGTGGCGCGCGCCCAGGCGCAGCGACGGCTATACCGACTGAACCCGGCGCCGCTGGCGGAAGTTGACGCATGGCTCGCACGCTGCCGGGACTTCTGGAAAGAGAGCCTCGATTCGCTGAAAGAGTACATTGAGCAAGGAAAGCGCGAGAGGGTGATCCCGCTGCCGGCACGTTATCCCGGGAGGGCAGGCCCTGACCTCGCCGGCTGGGAGACAGGATGCTGGCGCCGGTCGAGACGCTTCGCCGCGCGGTTACCCGTGGATCGGACAGCGGCTTAGTTCAGACAGGAGGTCCCAATGCCCCGCGTGATGGTTCTCGTCGGCACGAAGAAGGCCGGCTTCGTCTACACCTCGGACGTGAAGCGCCAGAATTGGGAAATCTCGGAGCCTATACTGCCCGGATGGTCGTTTTTTCACATGTCGGCCGATACTCGGGATTCCAAGCCGCGGATGTACGCGGCCGCCAACCACTGGGCCTGGGGCCCTTCTGTCGCCAAGAGCGACGATCTTGGCAAGACCTGGGACTACAACAGCAAGGACCTTGCATTCCCGCCGGAGATGAAAGGGTACAAGGAGAACCGCAGCGCCCCCCCAGGCGTGCCGGGAGACTGGGACAACACGCCGGCGGGGGTGATCGGCAACATCTGGAACGTGCAGGCAGGCCACGAGAGCGAACCGGGCGTGGTATTCGCCGGAGTGCAGCCGGCGGGGCTGTTCCGCAGCGAAGACTGGGGCCAGTCGTGGCGCCCTGTCGAGGGGATAAACCGGCACCCCAGCCGACAGTATTGGAGCGGTACGGGCGGCGGCGACTCGTGTATCCACTCCATACACGTGCATCCGGACGATCCAAAGCGGATCTTCCTCTGCGTCGGCTCGGGAGGCTCATACAAGTCGAACGACAACGGCGAGACGTGGGAGCTTTTCTCGCAGAACGCGATCGTGACGAACCCGATCGGGAAGAAGCTGTTGACCGAGCTGGTGCAGGAGATGCCGGAGGCTTTGCCCGCCGGCAGAGATCCCGCCGCCATCGACGAGCTGCACCGCATGCGGCTCGACCCTAAGAACCCGGATCGAATCTGGGGACAGGCGCACTTCGGCGTCTTCCGCTCCGAAGACGCCGGCGATACATGGGAAGACGTAACGGTTGGGCTGCCTTCCTTCCACGGCTTCCCGATTGCGGTCACGCATCACCCGCCGGACGGCGTGTTCGTCGTGCCGCTGGACTACGGCCAGGACAACTTTCGCGTAGCGCTCGGTCAGTTCGCCGTCTACCGCACGCAGGATGGTGGTAAGAGCTGGCAAGCGCTTACGAAAGGCCTCCCCGGTCCGAACGACTACCAGAGCGTCTATCGGGAAGGGCTCGACACGGATGGCCTCGATCCGGAAGGCGTTTACGTCGGCACCAGCAATGGCGAGGTGTACGCCAGCGCAGACGGCGGCGAGGCTTGGCAGCGGCTGCCCGGGACGTTGCCGCCGGTGCTATCGGTTACGGCGGCGGTGTTTTAGGGCTGGCGGCTCTCGGCCAGGATCGACATCACGCCTAAAGGGCGAGCTGCCTCGGCGGCCGGACAATGATCTGGGCGACGTTGACATTAATGGGCTGCGTCACCGCATAGAAGACCGCGCTTGCCACGTCGTCCGGACTACCGAGGCTCTGTCGCAGCGCGTCCGGCATCTTCTCGAAAACGGCATCGGGAAGTCGCTCGCCTCGCTTGATTTCGACTTCGACGCCGGACGCCCGGACGAAGGGCGCGAGCACGGCCGGATCGAAATTGCGCCCGAAGTTGGTCGCGATCGCACCGGGCATGATGATCACGACCCGGATGGGATCGCCTTCGAGCTCCGCGCGCAGCGTGTTGGATATGCAGTTGACCGCGTGCTTCGTGGCGCCGTATACGCCCGAGTCCGGGCGTGTAGCAGCGACGCTGGAGATATTGACGATATGCCCTTGTGTCCCCTTCTTCCGCATGGCGCGGATCGCAGCCTGGCAACCGGCGAGCAAGCCGAGGATGTTCGTCTCGAGCATCTCGCGCCACCCCTCGGGATCCGCATCGACGATCGTTCCTGGATACGACACGCCGGCGTTATTCACCATGATGTCGAGTCGGCCCGTTTCGCTAGCCGCGCGCTCCACCAAGTCCTGCACCTGGGAAACATCGCGAACGTTGGCCACCACGGGCGTGGCCTTTCCGCCATTCTCCTCGATGCGCGCCTTCGAAGCCTCCATCGCGTCTGGCGTGCGGCCTGCCAGATAGACATGAGCGCCCGCGCCGCCGAGTCTCTCAGCGATCGCCCGTCCGATTCCACTGGAGGCGCCTGTGACAACGGCAGTCTTGCCGGTTAGTATTTGGCCGGAAGTCATGCTTCGTTCTCCTTCTCTGCTCTGAGTCGGGTGGTGGTCATATTGACATTGTGTGCTCGGATTGTCAAGCTGTTAGAGACATGATTCGGACGGCGACCACCTCCCGCGAGCGCATTCTCACCGCAGGATTCACGCTCTTCGGGCGCTACGGCTTCAGGCGAACGTCGATGGAGGATATCGCCTCTGAGGCGGGGCTCTCTCGTGCAGCACTCTATCTGCAGTTCCGCAATAAGGAAGAAATCTTCCGCGAATTGGCCGCCGACTTGCATGAAGGGGCGTTGTCGCAGGCCGAAGCGGCCCTCGGCACTCAGGATTCCCTCCCCGAGCGACTCCGTTCAGCCGTAGAGGCGAAGACGCTGCGCATGATCGACATTGGCCATCACTCGCCCCACGGGAGCGAACTGATGGATGAGAAGAACCGCCTGTGCGGCGACCTGGCGATAGATAGTGAGAAGCGTTTTCAGCGGATGTTGACGCGGGCTTTCAAGCGCGCTGACGAAGGACCAGAGATAGACCTCCGCGCTTCGGGATTGAGTGCCTCAGAAGCAGCAGAACTGTTCGCTCGCGCGGTCGATGGGCTCAAGAGCGCGGAAATAGCGACCGATACCTACAGGAAGCGTGTCGCCTCCTTTGCTAAGCTGTTCGTTGCCGGCCTCAGCTAATAACGAGCCTTTGACACCCCATCGCATGCGCGCTACGCTTTGGAGCGTGATACCCCGCCCCCGTATACCATTCGACGAATGAAGACGCGAATTTATCTCGACCACGCGGCGACGACTCGCCTACATCCGAAGGCGTTGGAGGCTATGCGGCCGTATCTGGACGGTGAGTTCGGGAACCCCTCCGGCATGTACGCGCTGGGAAAAGAAGCCGCCTGTGCCATCGACAAAGCCAGGAATTCGGTCGCTCAGGTGCTTGGCTGCCGTCCGCAGGAAATCGTCTTTACTGGACCGGGGACGGAGTCAATCAACGCCGCGATCAAAGGCGTCGCGTTCGCACAGCAGCTAGCCGGTCTCGGCAACCACATAGTCACGACGCGCATCGAGCACCATGCTGTGCTGCACTCCTGCGATTACCTCGCAAAGTTTGGCTTCGAGACGACGTTCCTTCCGGTCGATTCCTTCGGCACTGTCGATCCCGATGACGTCGCTCGAGCAGTCACCGAGCGGACCGTGCTCGTGAGTGTGATGCTTGCCAACAACGAGGTGGGCACGATCGAGCCGCTGCCGGAGATCGCGGAAGCCGTGCAGCGGCGTGCGAAGGCATTGCGGCGACGCGTCGCCCTCCATACGGATGCTGTACAGGGCGCCAACGCGCTCAGCCTCGACGTGAAGCGGCTGGGCGTAGACCTGTTAAGCCTTTCGGCTCACAAGTTTGGCGGTCCAAAGGGTGCGGGTGTGCTGTACATGAGGCGCGGCACCCCGTTCCTCGAGCTAATGAGCGGGGGTGGCCAAGAGCGGCAGCGGCGGGCCGGAACGGAAAACGTGGCCGGCATAACCGGCACGGCAACCGCCCTGAGTGAAGCCCAGGCCAATACAGAGCGTTATTCGGAGGTCTGCGGTCAGTTGTCAAGGCAGCTGGTCGACGGCGTCCTTCGATCCATTCCGGCGGCGAGACTTACCGGACACCCCGAGCAGCGACTTCCGAACAACGTCCACTTCAGTTTTGAAGGGGCCGAGTCCGACGCGATGCTATCGCGGTTAGATGCACTGGGCATCGCTGCCAGCGCCGGAAGCGCCTGCACGTCCGCCACGTGGGAACCCTCTCACGTGCTTACTGCGATCGGGATGCCGCTGAGCCGGGCGGCCGGAGTGCTGCGACTCACCTGCGGACCGGAGAACACCAAAGAGGAGATCGACCACGTGCTCTCGGTGCTGCCGGAAGTCGTCGCGGAGTCGCGGTCGCACGCGCGGCCGGGGCTGTCGGCGAAGTAGGCGTTGCCTAGATAACGAATCTGCTCAGCCGGGCGTTAAACTGGCTCCATGCCCGTCCTCGGCGTCGATACCGGCGGCACTTTCACAGACTTCTACCTCATCAACGACGACGGCGGGGTCTCCGTTTACAAGCGTCCTTCGACACCGGATGACCCGGCGCGCGCAATCCTCGAAGGCCTCGCCGAGCTCAGAGGTCAAGCAGGGCGGCCAGGCGTAAGCCGCGCTTCCGGTAGGGAGGGCGGCACTGATCTCGTCCACGGTTCCACCGTCGCAACAAATGCGATCATCGAACGGAAGGGCGCGCGCACCGCGCTAATCACGACGCGCGGCTTCCGGGACGTGTTGGTCATCGGACGACAGACGCGTCCGAAGCTGTATGACCTGTCGCCCCAGCGCGAGCCCCCGCTCGTGCCGGACGAGCTTCGGCTGGAAGCGAACGAGCGCCTCGACTGGCGCGGTGAGGTGCTTCACGCGATCGACCCGGCCGAAATCGAGACTCTGCTTGACTCCGTCCAACACGAGCGCGTTGAATCGCTGGCCGTTTGCTTTCTCTTCTCCTTCCTCGGGCCGGATCACGAACGCGTAGTGGCTGATGCGGCGCGGCGCCGGCGCATTGCCACTTCTGTTTCGCACGAGGTCCTTCCGGAGCATCGCGAGTTCGAGCGCATGTCGACGACTGTGGCTAACGCTTATGTAGCGCCGGTCATGGAGCGATACCTTTCGCGTCTGGAGAAGGCGGTGCGTGGACATGGCGTCCACCGTCTGCGGGTCATGTCTTCGAACGGAGGCAGTGTCAGCCCGAAGGTGGCAGGAAAGCTAGCGATCCGAACGACCCTGTCCGGCCCTGCGGGCGGCGTGGCAGGCGCCTTTGCGCTCGCCCAAAATGCCTGCTTCGACCGAATCATCACGGTTGATATGGGTGGGACTTCCACAGATGTGGCACTCTGTCCCGGCCGCATCCTCGAGCGCGATGAGACCTTGGTCGGCGAGCTGCCGGTCCGCGGGCCGACCGTTGATGTACTGAGCGTCGGCGCGGGCGGGGGCTCGATCGCCCGCCTGGATGCCGGGGGCGCGCTGCGCGTCGGCCCGGAGAGCGCAGGCGCTAAACCGGGACCTGCCTGCTATGGCGAAGGCACCGAGCCCACTGTGACGGACGCCCATGTGGTGCTTGGCCGGATTTCGGCGGAAGGCTTCCTGGGCGGCCGGATGGCCATCCATCCCCAGTTGTCATTCGAAGCGATGGCGAGAATCGCGAAGCCGTTTGGCGGCAGCGCCCACACTGCCGCCGAGGCCGTGCTGCGTGTCGCGAACGTCAACATGGAGCGCGCCCTGCGCATAGTCTCGGTGGAGCGCGGTTACGATGCTCGCGACTTCACCCTGGTTGCCTTCGGGGGCGCCGGTCCGCTTCACGCCTGCGATCTGGCCGCCGCCCTCCGCATCCCGCGTGTCCTGATACCGCAGCACCCCGGCGTTCTTTCCGCACTCGGTATGGCGACGGCACCGATCGTGAAGGACCTATCGGCTTCGGTGATGCTTCTCGTTGAGCCAGAGCGAGGTGTCGGGGCGCGGCACGGTGAGGACGAATCGAGCCTCGCTAATCCCGACAGCTCGCCGGCCCGGCCCGAACACGCTCAATTTACGAGTGCCTCGACCCTACAGATGCTGGCGGAAATACGCGACGAGCTGGAACGGCGCGGACGGAAGGAGCTGAAATCTGAGGGTTTCGGACTGGAGGGACTTGCCGTGCAGATCCTCCTTGATATGCGGTACGCCGGGCAGTCCTACGAACTGGCGATTCCGTCCGAGTCCATCGCGCCGGCGGACTTCTTGCCCGCTTTTCATGCCGCGCACCACGCGCGCTTCGATCACAGCGACCCGTCGCGGGCCGTAGAGGTTATCAATTTACGTGCGAAGCTAGTCCTGCCGGGCATCGCAACGCGCAGCCGCAAAGAGGAAAGCGGCAAACGGAAGGCGAAGCCGGCTACTGCCTCAAACCAGCGCGACGTTTGGTTCGAGGGGAAGCCAGAGGTCACCGCAGTCTATGACCGCGGTGATCTCCTACCGGGGCTTCGCTTTCGGGGCCCCGCGGTTATCACCCAAATGGACTCGACGACGGTGGTGCCGCCCGGCTGGCAGAGTGAGGTGGATGTGATGGGTAATCTCATCTTTACGGCGGTCTAATGCTGAGCTTCAAGGCCGACGCCGCCGAACTCGGCATCGCGGCAGCGCTCTTCTCCTCGATTGCTGAAGAGATGGGAGTAACGCTCGGGCGCAGCGCCCACTCGCCGAACATCAAGGAGAGGCGAGACTACTCATGCGCCGTCTTCGACCCGCAGGGCCGGCTCGTGGCGCAGGCAGCTCACATTCCGGTCCACCTCGGCGCAATGCCCACCGCTGTCGAGGCGGCCATGCCGCTCGCCCCGTTCGCGACGGGCGATATCGTTATCCTGAACGACCCGTACCTCGGCGGGACGCATCTCCCCGATATCACGATGGTGTCGCCTGTGTTCGTGCGCCGCACGCTCGCCGGCTTCGTTGCCTCGCGCGCCCACCATGCGGACGTCGGCGGCATCTCCCCCGGTTCGATGCCAATCGCCGAAGAACTGATCCAGGAGGGGATGGTGATCCCGCCAATAAAGTTGTACGAGCGCGGCCGTCTGAATAGCGCTGTTCTGGACTTGCTCCTTCGCAACATGCGCGCGCCCGAGGAACGCAGGGGAGACCTCGATGCGCAAGTTGCCGCGCAGCAGACGGGAGAGGGGCGGCTACTAGAAATAGCCGGGCGATATGGGCTCCGTCATGCTTCTGTGGTGATAGAAGAGCTTATGGACTACGCCGAACGCATGACGCGGGCCGCGCTCGCCGCGGTCCCACAACGTGAGTACCAATTCGAGGACTTTCTCGATGACGATGGTACGAGTGAGGAACCCGTCCCCATCCGTGTCCGCCTTACAGTCGGCGCTGGTACTCTCCACAGCGACTTCAGCGGTTCGGCACCGGAGCGCCCGTCCTCAGTGAATGCGGTTGCGGCTGTCACCCGCTCCGCCGTGTACTACGTGGTGCGCTGCCTGCTGGAGGCGCTGGTGGAGGGCGGAGAATCCGTTCCCGCGAACCACGGCTGTTTTCGGCCGGTGACATTTACGTTGCCTAAGCGCTCCGTCGTTAACGCCGATCCTCCTCGGGCCGTCGCCGCCGGTAACGTCGAGACCTCTCAGCGAATCGTCGATGTAGTGCTGGGAGCGCTTGCCCAAGCCCTGCCGGAACTCATTCCGGCAGCGAGCGCGGGCACGATGA
>VBEI01000111.1:0-459 GCA_005882715.1 Chloroflexota bacterium
CGAGCGTCCCGCGGCTTATCTCCGATGAAGTCTGGTACGCGGCGCAAGGGACGCTCGCTCGCCATCGGATCATGCCTAAGAACGCGAAGCGGATCTACCTACTTCGCTCGGTCATTCGCTGCGGCACCTGCGGGCTTACGTATTCCGGGGCCAATAAGGCATGGTATCGATGCAATGGCCAGCTTGTAGAGCGCGGCCCAATCGAAGGTAAATGCACCTCGAAGTCAATAAAGGGCGACTTCCTTGAGCCACTCATCTGGAACGATATCGAGGTCTGGCTTCGGAAGCCGGGCGAGCTTCTAGAGGAGCTTCAGGCAGAGATAGGTGGCATAGCAACGGAGGCAGTCGCCGAAGCCGAAGCGGTCACCCTGGGTTCGGCAATCGCGGAACTCGACGCTCAACGAGACCGCGCCCTCGACGCCTACATCCGCGGGCGCCTGCCCAAAGAGAATCTCGATG
>VBEI01000111.1:525-12654 GCA_005882715.1 Chloroflexota bacterium
GACGATGACCTGGGGCAAGAAATTGAGGAGGATCTTCTGGAAGGCCTCCAGCGGCGCATGGATGAAGGACTGTCAGATGAGGAACGGCAGGAGATCGTGCGTTTGCTCGTCGGGCGCATCGTCGTGAACACCGAGAAGGTTGAGAACGGCAGGAAACGCGCGACGATCGTAATCGACTATCGTTTTCCGACTGTAGCAGCGACTCGCACGGGCATGGATTCATGGCCGACATGAGCATAGAGTTAGCCGGGAAGGTCACGTTTCCTTGTGCCCGACTGACGGTCACAAGCCTGTCCTCCAGCGGCTGCCTGATCGACTCAAGCACCGAGTGCGCGAACTCGGGCAACTCATCGAGGAAGAGCACACCCCGGTGGCTAAGCGTAATTTCGCCCGGGCGCGGCTGCCGGCCGCCGCCCACGAGTCCGGCGTGCGAGATGGTGTGATGAGGCGCCCGGAACGGCCGCCGTCGTATCAGAGGCGTGTCCGCGGGCAGCATCCCGGCCACGCGGTATATCTTCGTGACCTCCAGGGACTCTTCCATCGTCATACCGGGCAGGATCGTGGGCGTCGCCCGCGCCAGCAGCGTCTTCCCTGCGCCTGGCGGCCCGACCATCACCACATTGTGCCCACCCGCCGCTGCAACTTCGAGTGCTCGCTTCACATGCTCCTGGCCTCTGATGTGCTGGAAGTCGACGCCTTCCGGCGCGTCGCCGGGAGGCAATGATTTGTACCCGTTATGCGCGAAGGGGGCGATCGGGTCGAGCGCCTGTAGATGCGCCGCCAGTCTGCCGAGCGATTCCACCGGCACGACGTCTAAGCCGTCCACCAATGACGCCTCGCGCGCGTCAGGCTCCGGTACGTACACGCTGTGAAACCCGCGCTCCCGCGCCAGCCCGACCATCGGCAGAATTCCTTGTGTGTGCCTGAGCCGCCCGTCAAGTGATAATTCGCCGAGGAACAGAGCGCGCTCCAACGTTTCCGGCACTTGCCCGGACGCCATGAGTATGCCGACCGCTATCGGTAGATCGTAGGCGGGGCCTTCCTTCCGCAAGTCCGCGGGCGCAAGATTCACTGTGATTCGCTGGTTCGAGAAGCTGTATCCCGAATTACGAATGGCCGCCCTGACCCGCTCCCTCGCTTCCTGTACCGGTTTCTCCGGCAGCCCCACTACGTTGAACGCCGTGAGCCCGTGGCTGATGTCGACCTCTACCTCGACTATCTCTCCGTCCAGGCCGATGACCGCGCAGCTGTTCGTCTTCGCCAACATCGCTGCGGCGAATATAGATAGTATGTTCTACATCTGTAAAGGGGCAGCTGGCACTGTTTTATCGAAGTGCTAGGCCCGCTTGCGCGCGCCCTCGACGCGCCGGCTCACCGAAACCACACCCCGAATACCCTCGAGCTTGGTTAGCAAGCGTGTAAGCTGCTCCACACCCGCCATTTCAAGAGTGACGTAGATCGTGATGTGCCCGTCGGCGCCACCTTCCGTGTGGACGCCCACCATGTTGACTTTTTCTTCCGCGACCATCGTGCTGATGTCTCGCAGCAGGCCGACCCGGTCCCACGCATCAATGTGGACTGCCACAGGGTATAGCTGTCCTCTGCGTCCCCACTCAACATCGACGAGCCGCTCTTTTTCGTCCTCATTCAATAAGTTGCGGCAGTCCGCTCGATGGACGGAAACACCCTCGCCGCGCGTGACGTAGCCCATGATCTTATCGCCGGGTACCGGATTACAGCAGCGGGCCAGTCGTGTCAGGAGGTCTCCCGTCCCCAGCACGCTAATGCTCGTCGTATAGGTTGATCGCGCCGGCGGGGCAATTTCTTCGACCGGTTCCGGTGTCTCCTCGACAAGGAGTGACGCCAGTTTCGTCGAGATGTGCTGCGCGCTGATTTCGCCATACCCCACGCGCAGAAAGAAGTCCTCGAGGTCATCGAGCTTGAAGAGCTTAAGGACTTCTTGCTCCATGCCCCCAAGGCTCGCTCCCAGGCGTCGCAACTCTTTCTCGACCATCTCCTTGCCGCGCGCGATGTTCTCCGCTCGCTCTTGACGCTTGAACCACTGACGAATCTTCTCCCGTGCGTGCGTGGTGCGAATGAACCCGAGATTCGAGTTCATCCAGTCCCGCGAAGGCCCCTTCGATGACCTGCTCGTCAGCACCTCAATGACTTCGCCGTTCTTGAGCTGATAATTCAGCGAAACTAGCCGGCCATTCACCTTCGCCCCGACACAGTGGTGGCCTAGATCTGTGTGAATCCGGTAAGCGAAATCCAGCGGCGTGCTGCCGGTCGGTAGATCTTTGATCTCGCCCTTCGGCGTGAACACGAACACCTGGTCCTGAAAGATGTCCGTCTTCACTGCCTCCACCATGTCCTCCGGCTGCGCTATCTCCCGCTGCCAGTCGAGAAGCTGCCTCAACCATGCGAGCCGCTCCTCATGACGGAGGTCACGCTTCGAGCCTTCCTTGTAGCGCCAGTGTGCGGCGATACCATATTCCGCCGCGCGGTGCATCTCATACGTCCGGATCTGCACTTCCAGCGGCTGCGTGTTCAGCGCCATAACCGTCGTATGTAGCGACTGGTACATACTCTCCTTCGGGTTCGCGATGTAGTCATCGAACGACCCGGGTAGCGGCCGCCACAGCCCGTGGACCACGCCGAGAGCTGTGTAGCAATCGGTCACGGTCTCGACAAGGACGCGCACGGCCAGCAGATCGTATATCTCGTCGACGCTCTTCCCCTCTGCGGCGTACTTCTCCATCTTGCTGTGGATGCTATAGATGTGCTTCGCGCGCCCCTGGATCTCTGCCTGAATGCCGTGCTTCTTCAACTCCTCGCGTATGAAATCGGTAACCTGTGTGACGTACGTCTCTCGGACCCCCCGCTTGGCATCGATGAGATCGGCGACGAACTTGTAGTCATCCGGCTGCAGGTACCGGAAAGACAGGTCTTCTAGCTGCCATTTGATGTCCCAGATGCCCAGCCGCGCCGCGAGGGGTGCATATATCTCCATAGTCTCCCGGGCGATCCGCCTCTGGTCATCGGGCTTTAGCGCCCACAACGTTTTCATGTTATGCAGGCGGTCGGCCAGCTTGATGATGACGACGCGCAGGTCCTGCGCCATCGCCAGGAACATCTTGCGCAGGTTCTCTGCCTGGGTATGCGCCTCGCCGCTGCGCGCTTCCGCCGCCTGCCCGCCGATTAGCCCGAGCTTCGTGACCCCCTCTACCATCACCGCGACTTCGGAGCCGAACCGCTTTGCGATCTCCTGATTCGTCACGCCGCAGTCCTCTTGAACGTCGTGGAGCAATGCGGCGGCGATTGTGCTCGCGTCGAGCTGGAGATTGGCAATCGTCTCTGCGGCGTGCAGCGGATGCGTGATTGCCGGGTCCCCGCTCTTGCGCAGCTGCCCGGCGTGCCGCTCGGCCGCAAACGCATACGCTTCCTGAACGAGATCCATGCCTTTCGGCGCGAGATAGGAAGCGACGCGGCTGAGGACGGCCTGCCCCAGCTCCTCAATCTTTACCGTCATCGTCCTCTATCAAGTGTAGCACTGCCATCTCAATTCCACGAGGAATTACCGGTTTTGCGTGAGTTCGTGCCCTTCTAGTATCCTCTCCTCATCTACCTCCATGACAGCGCAGCACAAGGCCCCTCGCGGCACCCGCGATACCCTCCCCGAAGACCAGCCCTACTGGGAGTTCGTCCGGGAAGCGGCCTCTCGCACTTCCACCGCGTTCGGGTACGAATCCATCGAGACTCCAGTCTTCGAGGAGGCATCATTGTTCACTCGTGGCGTGGGCGAGGTGACCGACATCGTCCAGAAGGAGATGTACATCTTTAAGGACCGTGGCGGCCTCGATCTCGCCTTGCGTCCAGAAGGCACCGCGCCCGTCTGTCGCGCCTATCTCGAGCACGGCATGCACAACCTTCCCCAGCCCGTCCGCCTCTGGTACTGGACGCCCATTTTTCGCTACGACCGCCCACAAGCGGGACGCTACCGCCAGCATCATCAGTTCGGCGCAGAAGCGATCGGGGAGGCCGCCTCTGCGGTGGATGCCGAGGTCATCGAGCTGCTATGGCGCCTCTACGAGGAGCTTGGGCTCACGAACCTGACGCTTCAGCTGAACTCTATCGGCGATAGTAAGTGCCGGCCCAAATATCTCGAAATCCTCCGCGACTACTATCGCGACAAGCTCGACAACGTCTGCCTCGACTGTCGCGCCCGCTTCGACCGCAATCCCTTACGGCTGCTCGACTGCAAGCAGGAGCGCTGCCAGCCCATCATTGCGGGCGCGCCCCCGATCACGGACTACCTCTGCGAAGACTGCGCCGCCCACTTCAGCGAACTCAAAGCTTTGCTCGAAACAGCGCGCATCCCTTTCACCCTCAGCCCCCGCCTCGTACGCGGCCTCGACTACTACGCGCGGACGGTATTCGAAGTAACTCCGCCAGATGAAGGGGCGCAAAGCACCATCGGCGGCGGCGGTCGCTACGACGGCCTCATCGAGCTGCTCGGCGGCCGCCCGACGCCCGGCGTCGGCTTCGCCACCGGCATCGAGCGCATCATCCTGAAACTTCAGCGCCAGGGTGTGGCAGTTCCCCAGCGAGAGCGGCCTCAAGTCTACGTAGCCGTCCAGACACCCGCCGCCCGCGTCCCCGCGTTCCGCCTGGCCTCGGAGCTCCGCCGCGCAGGCATCTCTGCCATTTCGGCCGCTGGCGAGCGCTCCCTGAAGGCTCAGATGGGCCACGCAGATGCCATCGGCGCAACTTACGTCGCTATCCTTGGCGAGAGGGAGCTGGCCGAAAAAACCGTCACCCTGCGGCAACTCGCCGGCGGGGCGCAAGAAACGGTTCCCCTGACTGACGTTGTGTCGAGAATACGCCCGTCGCGCTAGTAGCGTGATATAATTCCCTCAGCAGGCCCCCTCTCGGGGGCCGTCTTTACGTCCGAGACACGAAAATTATGTGGGAGAAGCTCGAAGAAATCGAACGACGCTACCGCGAGCTCGAGGCGGAGATGGCACGCCCCGAGGTAGCCGCCGACTACGACCGCCTCCAGTCTCTCGCGCGCGAACATGCCTCGCTTCAGGAAGTCGTCGGAATCCTGAACGAATACCGGCACCTGCGCGAGTCACTCGACCAAGCGCGGGCCATCCTCGACGACGGCTCCGATCTCGAACTGGTCTCGCTAGCCCGCGACGAGGTTGAGCGCGATGAAGTAAGGCTGGACCTCCTCGAGGATAGACTGCAACGAGCCCTCGTTCCCACAGACCCGTTCGACGAGAAAGACGTCATCGTCGAAATCCGGGCGGCAGCCGGCGGTGACGAAGCGACACTGTTTGCCGGCGATCTCTTCCGCATGTACAGCCGCTACGCGGAGCGACGGCGCTGGGCGGTCGAGGTCCTCGACTCCAACCAAAGCGACCTCGGCGGCTTCAAGGAAATCGTCTTCGAGGTGCGCGGCCGCGGCGCCTACAGCCGCCTCAAGTACGAGAGTGGCGTCCACCGCGTCCAACGCGTGCCGGAGACGGAAGCCCAGGGCCGAATTCACACCTCTACTGCAACCGTCGCCGTTCTCCCGGAGGCGGACGAAGTCGACGTCAACATCAACGAGAACGACCTCCGCATCGACATCTTCAATGCCGGCGGTCACGGCGGACAGAACGTCCAGAAGAACGCCACTGCCGTCCGCATCACCCATATGCCGACCGGTATCGTCGCCGTATGCCAGGACGAGCGCTCCCAGCTCAAGAACAAAAACAAAGCAATGGCAGTTCTCCGCGCTCGCATACTCGACCGTGAGCAGAGCCGTCAGCGACAAGAGATCGATTCCAACCGGCGCGCCCAGGTGGGAAGCGGAGACCGGGCAGAGAAGGTGCGTACCTACAATTTCCCCCAGGACCGCATGACCGATCACCGCGCTGGCTATACACGTCACAGCCTGCCCTCTCTGCTTGACGGCGATATCGATGATGTGATCGACGCCCTAGCCGAACAGGAGCAGTCGCGCTTGTTGGAGGCGCAACTGGCGTGAACGTCCTGGAGGCGCTACGCCAGGCCCGGCGCCTCCTCCCACCGGTGAGCGACGAGCCGGAGCTGGAGGCGGAACTCCTCCTTCGCCACTGCCTCGGCGTCGACCGCGCGAGTCTTTACCGCCTTCTCACTGCCGAACTCTCGGAGGAGGAACAGCTGCGCTTTCGCGAACTGGTCCGCCGCCGCCTCATTCATGAACCTACGGCCTACATCATAGGTCGCAAGGAGTTCTTCAGCCTCGACTTAGAGGTCACGCCCGAAGCTATAATCCCGAGGCCGGAAACAGAGCTCCTCGTTGAACTCGCAATCGAAGTCGCGCAAGAGAACCCTTCCGCCCAGGCGCTCCGTGTAGCGGACGTCGGCACCGGGTGTGGTGCAATCGCGGTCGCCCTCGCCATCGCCCTGCCGGAAGCAAAAATCGCTGCGGTCGATAGCTCGGCAGGGGCACTGGAGCTGGCTAAGCGCAACGCGCGTCGCCATAGTGTCGAAAGACGCATCCGATTCATCAGCGGCGATCTCCTGAAGACACTGAATGAGCGCGTAAACGTCATCGTGGCCAACCTGCCTTACGTGACAACCGCAGACTGGAAAGCGCTCCCGCCTGAGATCCGGGAACATGAGCCGCGCCTCGCCCTCGACGGCGGAGAGGATGGCCTCCGCGTGATAGAACGCCTGCTCCAGCAAGCGCCCGGTCGCCTGACGCCTTCAGGAGTCCTGCTCACGGAGATCGGCCACAATCAAGGCCGGGCGGCCAAAGCGGCTGCGCGAACCGTCTTCGCGCGGGCTGCAGTCAAAATCGTGCCGGACTTGGCCGGTCGAGATCGGGTTCTCGCTGTTCGCATTTGATTCCTGTATGCCACTAACTGGTTGACCCGTCAGCGAACGGGTGTTCTACTAACCTCATGGCATCGGGAGTCACCTTCGAAGAGATCGAGTGCAAGACGATCATCAATAGTACGAACACGCCTGGGCTCGGCTTCCGCTGGAGCATCAACCCCTATCGCGGCTGCCAGCACGCCTGCGTCTATTGCTTCGCGCGCGGCACCCACGAGTACCTGGGGTACGACGCAGGACGTGACTTCGAGTCCCGAATCGTCGTGAAGACCAACGCCGCCGATGTTCTCCGCCAACAGCTGCGCAAGCCGAGCTGGAAGCACGAACTGATCGTGCTCGGCACCGCCTGCGATCCGTATCAGCAGGCCGAAATGAAGTACGAGATCACCCACAAGATCCTCGAAGTAATGCTCGACTTTCGCCAGCCCGTACACATGCTCACCAAGTCGCCCTCGGTGCTGCGTGATCTCGACCTCTGGTCACGGCTCGCTGACGTCACCGACGCCCAGATCGCGTTCAGCATCCCCACGCTCGATGAAGTCGTCTGGAAGAAGATGGAGCCGGGCACAGCTAAGCCGATCAAGCGCTTCGAGGCCCTCCGCGAGCTGACCGATGCCGGGGTCGCCTGCGGGATCATGATCGCCCCTATAATCCCCGGCGTCACGGACGACGAGCCGCACCTCGAAGCCGTCATCAGCGCGGCCCGTGAGCACGGCGCGAACTTCATCGCCCCAAACGTCCTCAACCTCAAGCCAGGCAGCAAAGAATGGTTCATGCCGGCACTCCGCGAGGCCTACCCGCACCTTATGCCGCGCTACGAGAAGTACTACCGCGGCGCCTACGCCCCAAAAGACTACACGCAGCAGGTATTGGCGAAAGTCAGCGAACTACGCGAGAAGTACGGCTTCCGCGAGCGGACGCACGCACCCGCGCCCCAACGGGAGCACTCGGGCCAGCTCCAGATGGCGATCTGATTTTGCGCGGCTTCGGCAGGTCGTCCCGGCGGATGTAACAGTGCACTGGTGTCCTGGTGTACCGACGTTCCGTTCGGCAGGGCCCCTGGAGTCCCGTTGAATCTTGCCCCCCAGGGGGGACGGTTGCGGATGCGTACTGATCTACTGGCTAACTGGTATACCGGCGTACAGGCCTGCAAGTCTAGAAGCCTCCTCGCCTGCTGTATAATTACCAGGCGCCTTCGTTCAGCCATCAACTACTCGGCGAGCAGCCGTATAGCCATGCGGACCAACGCGCTCTTGCTTGAACCCCTGCGCCCACTTCTGCGCTGATCGAGCCACAACCTCTCCAGCAGTTCGATCGTCTCGCGATCAAGGTAGAACGTCGCTTTTAGCAGCGACGAGTCCGCCTCTTTAGCTGGTGCACCACCCTGCCCGTATACGTCGGCACCAGCAGCACGGTGTACTGGTGCCGACGTCCTATAGTCTCCGTAGACCGCCTCTAGGCCACGCCCTTTCATAGACACCCTTTTCGCCATGGTCAATCACCTCCGTTATCCGGCGAAACGCCTCCGCAGCGTCGCTCCTCGAATCGAACTCCAGAATGGATTTCCCGCTGATGAGGGCGTCAGCTACTTTCACCCGCTGCGGAATAATGATATCGCTGACCAGCGGGCCGCATATACGACGGAGCTCGTCGAGCGCCTCTCGTGCATGAACCGTTCGCGGTACCTTTACAGGCAATATCGTGGTGATCCTAAGCCTGGGATTGAATCGTGCCTGGATTCCCTTGATGGTGGCAAGAAGACCGCTGAGTCCCCGGAAGGCAAGGAAACTACATTCAGCAGGCACGACTACCTCGTTCGCGGCAACGAGGGCGTTAACGGTCAGAACACCGAGAGAGGTCGGACAGTCTATCAGGATGAAGTCGGCCTCCGTCTTGATCGTTATGAGCCTGCGGCGCAGCGTCTGTTGCCAGTCCGGTGTTGCAGCCAGCTCGAACTCCGCGCCCGCCAGGTCGATGCTGGCCGGGGCCAGCACAACTTTGCTCCGGACCCGAAGGAAGACCCAGTCCAGTGGCGTCTCCTCATCGATGAGTGCGTCGTAGGTAGTGGCCGACAGGGAGTCCGGGTCGATGCCAAGACCTTGCGTCAAGCTGCCCTGCGGATCGAAATCGATCAGAATAACGCTTCTACCGCGCTCGGATAGCCCAATTCCAATATTGATCGTCGTCGTCGTCTTGCCGACTCCGCCCTTCTGGTTTGCGATTGCAATCACCCGGGCCATGACAGCAGCATCATGGCAGCACGATAGCGCGCCCGCAAGCCGTTCGCTCGGGCCGCGATACCCTGCTGTCTGTCCCAATTCGCACATACTCTCAGCGGCGCGCCGATTTCTGGCCTTGAAGCTCGCGTATTGACCGAGAAAGGCTATCTGCTCATCATGCACATCAATGACGTCCTCGTTACGCCGGGCAAGCTACCTGGCTTTCACGTGAAGGGAGACAACCATGACCCGATTTATTGCGGCCGTCCAGCGCGCCAACAACGATGAGCGGGGCCACGTCGAAGTTGGCGTGCCCGCGCTAGTAGCCGGGATAGCAGCTATTGTCCTGGCGATTGGCGCGGCGGCAGACAGCGACGTAGTCACGATCATCAGCGGAGTCGTTCTCGGCGTGGCGCTCCTCGGCGCGAGCATCGCCCGCCACAGACAGATTGACTACGACGTCTGGAAGCGCCTCGACAAGCTGGAGAAGTAATCGGTCATCGAAATAGGTTCAAAAGAGCGCAGCATCGAGGGACTTGTGCAATGCACGCCAGACTCGTCAGATTCTCGTTTGGCCCGGGAAAACATGCTGAAGCCCAATCAATCGCCGACAACATAGCACCCCTGATTGCATCGCAGTCGGGGTGCCAGAGTGTGACCGTGTTTGGCGATGACACGGACGGCGAGTACGGGATCTTCGTGCTGTGGGATTCGGACGAGAAAGCCAACGCCGCCGCCCAGGTGGTACGCCCAAGACTGGAAGAGCACTTCGCGGGAAACGTCCAAGGCACCCCGGACGCCCGCCTCTTCAAAGTCTTGTCTTAGGCGTAGGCGGGTAGAATCGCTACCTTGCGCTGGGCACCGGTCCGGAAAAAACGGCGATCTCGTTGGGCGGCCTACCGGCTGAGCTGGTAGACCTTGCCTTCCGTCTTGATCGACGGCGCCACGATCATCTCCGCCTCGTGGAACTCTCCGATCGTGCGCGCGCCACACACGCCCATGCATGTCCGGATCGCGCCCACCAGGTTCTCGGTGCCATCCGTCCGCGATGTCGGCCCGAACAGCAGCCGGTCGAGCGTCGTGTCCACTCCCGGCCGGATGCGCACTCCGCGTGGCAGCTCGCGATGCCCCGTGGACATGCCCCACGCGTAGCCCTTTGCCGGCGCCTCTTCCGTCCGCGCGAAGGCGGTCCCGAGCATTACCGCATCGGCTCCCGCGGCGAGCGCTTTGCATACGTCGCCCCCGTTGCGCATACCGCCGTCCGTAATGATCGGCACGTAGCGGCCGGTATCGCGGTGGTGTTGATCGCGAGCCGCCGCGCAATCGATCGTCGCCGTCACCTGCGGCACGCCGATGCCCAGCACCTCTCGCGACGTGCAGATCGCCCCCGGACCCACGCCCACCATCAGTCCGGCGATACCGGTTTCCATCAGCTCCAGTGACGCGTTGAAGCCCACGGTGTTCCCCACAACCACCGGTACACGGATGTTCGCAACAAGTTCGTCCAGTATCAGCCCCCGCGGAGAAGTGGAAATATGTCGCGCGGTTGTGACGGTCGACTGAACGACGAAGATGTCCGCTCCGGCATCGACTGCGATCGGCGCTAGCTTCTTCGTATTTGCCGGGGTGCAAGAGACGGCGCATGCCGCGCCGCCTTCCTTGATCTTCCGCACCCGCCGGCCGATCAGCTCTTCGCGGATCGGCGCTTCGGTGAGACGCTGGATTACCGCCGCCGATTCCTCCTGGTTCGCCGCGACGATCTCCGCGATGGCCTCCGCCGGCTCCTCGTAGCGGCACTGAAGCCCCTCGAGGTTCATCACCGCCAGCCCGCCGCGCCGGCCGAGCTCGATGGCGAAGCGCGCGTCGACTACAGCATCCAAAGCCGCCGCAAGGATGGGAAAGTTGAAAGCGTGCTCGCCTATGCTAAATTGAATGTCCGTCAGCTCGGGGTTGACCGTGATGCTGCCGGGCACGATGGCAACTTCATCGAACCCGTAGGCGGGGCGGAGCTCCCTGTACGTCGCTAGACTCATTTTGAACGGATCCTCTCTCACGGAAGCCCGAGGGATTTCAAACAATATATCAATCCGCCGTTCGGCCGGTCAACGTATCCAGTAGCTATTTTGAGTAAAAGAGTAAACACTTTCCACTAGAGAAGCAGTAAGGCGTCATATCCTTTGGGCAGTCTGCTCGTCGTCTCCACGCCTATCGGTAACCTCGAGGACACCACAATTCGGGCCCTCCGCCTTCTTCGTGAGGTCCGGCTCATCGCCGCGGAAGACACTCGGACGACTCGGATCCTGCTGCGCAAGTACGGCATCCACACCCGGACTCTTAGCTACAACGAACACAACATGCGCCGTCGCACGCCACAACTGCTCGCCGCTCTTGAGGCCGGGGACGTCGCACTCGTCTCCGAGGCCGGCACGCCTGGTCTGAGCGACCCCGGCCATGAGCTGATCAACGCCGCGATCGTAGCCGGCTTCCCGGTCGTCCCGATTCCCGGGCCATCGGCCCTCATCGCGGCACTCGTCGCCTCAGGCCTCCCGATGCGCCAGTTCACGTTCCTCGGCTTTCTGTCTCGACGCCCCGCCGAACGCCGCCGTTCACTCGCGCACCTCGCTGGCGAACCACAGACGCTCGTTGTGTTCGAATCGCCTCACCGCCTGCTCGCGCTCTTGTCGGACCTTTTCTTCGTATTTGGCGACCGCCGCATCGCCGTATGTCGCGAGCTCACTAAGGCTTTCGAGGAGGTCTTTCGCGGAAGAATCTCGTATGCCGTCGAACACTTCTCGGACACACGCGGAGAGTTCACCATCGTCATCGAGGGTGCGACCAACCCACAGCCGGTCTCGGATGAATCTGTAAACCGTCACCTGCAGGAAGCGAGAGACCGCGGTCTCTCGGCGCGAGACGCCGTCAAGGCCGTGACGGCCGCTACCGGTCGCCCACGCCGGGAGGTCTACGCGCTGTGGCTGAAGTTCAGCGAGGATCAACGCTGATCACGCATCACTCGGCGATTAGCACCGGGCACTCGGCA
>VBEI01000098.1:0-5167 GCA_005882715.1 Chloroflexota bacterium
CCGCGTCCAGCCGACGGGCCCGGCGTGTCACACTGGGGAGCGTTCATGCTTCTATCGAGAGCTTGACGTGCCGCAGTCGGATTAATCCAGAGGCGGCGTAGCCTCGGTGCTACCTTCCGCTTCCGCGGCGACTTTCGACGCCACGCGTTCCAGCACTCCTTCCCGGTACAACACTTCCTGGAGCGCGCTTATTGCGACCTCGACCTGCGCGTCGTCAGGCTGTCGCGTCGTCAGAGATTGGAGCGCCAGGTTTGGCCACATCAGTACCCGTGTGACCGGGCTCGACTCAAAAGCGCCGCCAACGCGGATAATTTCGTACGCTAGCGCCGCTATCAGCGGAATCAAGACGATGCGAGATAAGAGGCGAAGCCAGATGTCTGGATCGCCCACGAGCCCAAACACGACGATACTGACAACAACAACCGTGAGCAGGAAGCTCGTTCCGCAGCGCACGTGCGCCGTCGAATAGCGCTGCGCCACCCGTGGCTCGAGAGGATCTCCGTTTTCGAGCGCGTGGATGGTTTTGTGTTCGGCCCCGTGATAAGCGTAGATACGCCGGACGTCCGGCAGCAGTCCGATTGCCGCCATGTATCCAACTACGACACCGAGCCTGATCGCGCCCTCTATCAGGATGACAAGCCAATGGCTGTGCACCAGGCTCTCGAGCCAGTCCGCCAGAAGTAATGGTCCGGCAAAGAAGATCACGGCGATCAACGCCAGCGAGGCGAAGGCCGTAGCCCACAGGGCGCGTGAGTTGATCTCGTTGTCCTCCTGACCCATCGCCACGTTCGATGAGAACACGAGGCCTCGAATGCCGAGCGCGAGCGTCTCCCACATGACGATCACGCCCCTTACGAGTGGTAGCCGGCGCAACGGGCCCGTGTAAGCGCCACCCAGCGTCTGCCCGCGCACGATGATCTTGCCGTTCGGCTTACGACACGCGATAGCCATGCTGCTGGGACCGCGGATCATCACGCCCTCGATGACCGCTTGGCCTCCGTAGTAGATCCGCCGTTCAGCCATTTCGCACCGGTTTACAAGAATCGGGCCGGAGATGGCCCCGGCCCGAAATCGTGACCTGTTCCTGCGTTCCTACTTCATGCCGTAGCGGCGCTTGAAGCGCTCCACTCGGCCGGCAGTATCGACGATTCGATGCTCGCCGGTGAAGAACGGGTGGCAGTTGCTGCAGACCTCCACGCGCAGATCCGGTTTTGTGGCGCGCGTCTCCCACGTAGTGCCACAGGAAGCACAATGCACGGTGGCCTGCACGTACTCTGGATGAATTTTTGCCTTCATTATTCCTTACTCGCTCGGGACGATACTAACTTTCTTTCGCCCCTCTTTATTATACGGCGCGAACTTCACCTTGCCTTCGGTGAGAGCGAAAATGGTGTAGTCGCGGCCCATCCCTACGTTTACACCAGGGTGCACGCGTGTGCCGCGCTGCCGCACGATGATAGTGCCGGCCACAACCAATTCTCCGTCGAAGCGCTTCACACCAAGTCGCTTGGATTGGGAATCGCGCCCGTTTTTCGCGCTACCGCCACTTTTCTTGTGTGCCATGTCGGCCTATTCTCCACTCTCTCGTTTCTGAGGTCGAGGTCGCCTCGCGGGCTTCGCCTCAGTCCCCGCTGACGGCTCATCTGCCATCCCGGTCGATGGCTCCCCGGCCTTCCGGGTGCGGGCTGCGCGGCGCGGCCTTGCCGGGCCTTCTTCGATCGTTGCCGCGGTCACTGCCAGCGAGGGCGTCTCTTCCATAATCGGCGCATCCTCGGCCGCGGCTGGCTCGTCACTCTTCTCCGTCGTTGATCGCCGGCGGAGCCTGCGGACCGGCTTCTCCGCCTCCGCTGCCTGTTGCCCGCCGGTCAGAATTTGACGAACAGCCACCCGGGTGTATGCCTGACGGTGTCCCTTTCGCCGCCGGTAGCGGGTCTTGTTCTTATATTTGAAGACGAGTATCTTCGCGTCTCTGCCCTGTTCGATGACTTCTGCGACAACACGCGCGCCTTCCACAAAAGGCGTTCCCAGCTGTACTTCGCCGGCGTCATCCACCAGCAACACATCACTGAACTCGACCATGGCTCCCGCTTCGGCGGTCAGCCTGTCAACGTCGAGGGCCTGATCGGTCTCAACGCGATATTGTCGGCCACCAGTTCTAATTACGGCGTAAATGGGATTCCTCCATGGCTGCGCGGTCGCCGGGCCGTGTAACAGGCCCAGAGTTCGATTCTAGTCGCCGTAAACAGCTCTGTCCAGCGAGCGGGGTGGTTAGCCGCTGCTTGGATTCTCGAGCCGGGACTGAGGCTCCCAGGCCAGACCGGGCTTCGGTTGGCTGACGCCCTTCTTCCGCTCCCCGCTCTCCTGAGGTGCCGTCGGCTCCTCAGGCTTCGGGCCAGGAGTTGAGTCTTCCGGGGTCTTGCCTGAGAGAAGTGCGGTCAACGGGTCTCCCTCGATGGTCTCTTCCTCGAGAAGCACGCCGACTATGGCGTTCAGGCGGTCGCGGTTATCGGTCAGCAGCTTCTTGGACGTCTGGTAAGCCTTATCGATGATCTGCCGGACCTCCTCGTCGATCTCCTCGGCGACCTTCTCGCTGTAGTTGCGTTGCTCCGAGATTTCCCGACCCAAGAAAACAAGCTCTTCCTTGCGGCCGAACGTGCGAGGGCCAAGTCGATCGCTCATCCCCCACTGCGTGACCATCTGACGCGCAAGACGAGTCGCGTGCTCGAGGTCGTTCTGTGGGCCGGTCGTGCTCTCGCCGAATACAAGCTCCTCAGCGACGAGACCGCCCAGGCCCGCCGAAAGACGGTCTATGAGCTGGCTACGACTGTAGAAGTGGCGGTCTTCCTCGGGCAGAAAACGAGTGAAACCTCCGGCCATACCGCGCGCGATGATGCTGATCTTGTACGGCGGGTCGGCGTTCGGCAGGACGTGGCCAACCAGGGCGTGTCCAGCCTCATGGTAGGCGATAATCTCCTTCTCTTTTTGGCTAATAACGCGGCTCTTGCGCTCTGGCCCCGCGATCACCCGGTCCACCGCCTCATTGAACTCCGGCATCTGGATTTTCTTCTTACCGCGGCGCGCAGCGAGAATAGCGCCTTCATTGATCAAGTTCGCCAAGTCCGCCCCTGAGAAGCCAGGCGTTTGCTTGGCCAGCACCTCCAGACTGACGTCCCCATCCAGTGGCTTGCCTTTTGCGTGTACCTCGAGGATCGCCTTACGCCCGCGAATATCCGGCTGGTCGAGAACGACCTGTCGGTCGAAGCGTCCCGGGCGCAGAAGGGCTGGGTCAAGGATGTCCGGGCGGTTGGTCGCCGCCACGACTATGACGTTTGTATTCGTATCGAAGCCGTCCATCTCGACGAGGATCTGGTTTAGTGTCTGCTCGCGCTCGTCATGGCTGCCGCCGAGCCCGGCGCCACGGTGACGGCCGACCGCGTCGATCTCATCGATGAACACGATACACGGCGAGTTTCGCTTGGCCTGATCGAACAGATCCCGTACACGCGAGGCGCCAACACCTACAAACATCTCCACGAATTCGGAGCCGCTGATCGAGAAGAACGGCACGCCCGCCTCGCCGGCGACCGCCTTGGCGAGAAGTGTCTTGCCTGTCCCTGGAGGCCCGACGAGGAGTACACCCTTCGGAATCCGGGCGCCGAGCGCCGCGAACTTCTCCGGGTACTTCAAGAACTCGACCACTTCCTTCAGCTCTTCCTTGGCTTCATCTACGCCCGCAACGTCGAGGAACGTCACGCTTGGGCGCGTACCGCTGAACATTCGGGCGCGGCTCTTGCCAAAGTTGAGGGCCTGATTGTTGGAGCCCTGGGCTTGCCTTAGGAAGAAGAAAACGATCGCCAGGATGATGATGATCGGCAGGAAGTTGATGAGCAGACCGAGGTAGTTGGTCCAGGGACTCGGGTCCTTGATCTCGTACTGGGGGAGGTCCGTAATGTTGGCGTCGACCAGGACCTTACGGAGCGTATCGCCCTTCTCTAGTTCTGTCTTGTATCCGTGTTCGGGGTCATCCGTAAGCTTGTAAGTAACATTCGTATCATCGACCTTGATGTCAGTGGCTTTATTGTCCTTCACCGCTTGGATGAATTCAGGAAGCTCCTGCTTTACCCTTCCCGATCCGCCCCCCTGGAATACCGTGAAGACAATGGCAACTATTGCCACCAGAATCAGAAGGTAGATAAAGCTGTTCCGCAACCAGCGTCCGTACATAAATACCCTTCCTGAGACGCGATTGGGCAGGCCTGAGGCCTACCCGTATCTGGCTCGATTATAGCATACGAGGGCCGCCCTGCCCTCATACTGAATGGGACGGGCTCGGGTGGCCGTGAGTTACAACCGGCGATCAGGCTTCGTCTGAAGCAAGCACCCCGGCCTGGGCCCAATTGTCCTTCGCGATGTCTTCGAACACGACGATCGTAGCGTCCGCCGTCGTATGAGCGATGTTGACCATAGCGTCTGTCACGACCCGTGCCAGCTCCTTCTTCTGCGCGACGGTTCGTCCGGTCCACATTTCGATGCGAACAATGGGCATCATTCCCTCCTGTACCTGCCTTCCCGGTTGAGCACACGTTATGCCGGGGCGAATTGCCCGTCAAGGCAGCAAATGATAATCAGCTTAGCTCTATTGACTCCACCGGATCTCGCGCCTAGCATGAGGTCAACGCCATGCGCGCACCCGATCTCGCTGCGGAACGCGCCCTTTGGGGAGCAGGCGTCGGGCTCATCGCCGGAATCGACGAAGTCGGCCGCGGGCCGCTGGCAGGGCCGGTAGCGGCGGGCGCGGTCATTCTTCCGCAGCTGCCTCGGATAACCGGCCGTTTTCGCTGGTTGTCGCGTGTACGCGATAGCAAACAACTGCTTCCTGCCGCGCGTGAAGAGCTGGCCGAATACATCTGGGAGTTCGCATTTGCTGCTGGCGTCGCCTTCGTCTCGGTTTCGGCAATAGACCGCATCGGCATCGCCGAGGCGTCGCGCCAGGCGATGCTTGGTGCCCTCGCCGAACTCGGCGCGCCACCCCAGCACCTCCTAATCGATGCCTTTCGCCTGCCTGCTTGCCGCTTGCCTCAAACGCCGATCATCGACGGTGATGAGAAGTCGCTCTCAATCGCCTGCGCCTCCATCATCGCCAAGGTGGCGCGGGACCGTGTGATGG
>VBEI01000098.1:5172-34452 GCA_005882715.1 Chloroflexota bacterium
ATCCCGGCTACGGCTTCCACACCAACAAAGGCTACGCAACTCGGGAACACTTCGCGGCACTGGACAGGCTTGGCCCCTGCCGCCTCCACCGCCGCTCTTTCTCCCCGGTGAAGGAGATGGTCGCCGGCGGGATTCCGCTATAATCGGCGCTGATATCTGAAGGAGCGCCCCCATGCCGACTGTATATGCCGTAGCCGGCCCCATCGATACCGCCGACCTCGGATTCACGCTGATGCACGAGCATATCATCGTAGAGTCGCCCGGCGTTAAGGAAAACTTCCCGATTGTCGACCGGGAGGCGGAAATCGATAAGGCGGCGGCGAAGCTCAAAGACGTCATGGAGCGTGGCGTCGATACCCTCGTGGACTTAACACCCGGCGACTGGCGGGACATCCCTCTTGTGAAGGACGTGGTCGCGCGCAGCGGAATGCAAGTCATCGTGGCCACCGGAATTTACTGGGAGGTACCACACCATTTCCGCTCGACCACCGGCCGGAGCGTCGATTACATCGCTGAGCTGTTCATCAAGGACATCCAGGATGGGATCATGGACACCGGCGTCAGAGCGGGAATCATCAAGTGCGCGACGGACGAGCCGGGCGTGACACAGGATGTCGAGCGGATTCTCCGGGCATCCGCAAAGGCCCACCGGGCGACCGGCGTTCCTATCTCCACGCATACGCACGCCGCCAGCGAGGTGGGTCTCAAGCAACAGGACGTTTTTGAGAGCGAGGGAGTCGATCTCTCTCGGGTGGTCATCGGGCACAGCGGAGACACGGAGGATACGAACTACCTCAGGAAGCTCTGTGAACGGGGAAGCTATATCGGCATGGACCGCTTTGGCATCGATATCTTCCTCGAGAATGAGAAGCGGGTTGCGACGATCGCGAAGATGTGCGGAATGGGCTATGCCGAGAAGATGGTCTTATCGCACGACGCCGCTTGCTATTTTGGTTGGGTGGACCCGCCGCTAAGGGAAAAGATCGTCCCGAACTGGCACTTCAACCACATTCCGGACCATGTTCTGCCCGCCCTTCTCGCGGCAGGCGTGACTGAAGACCAAATTCACGCAATGACCGTTGACAATCCTCGCCGCATCTTCGAGAAGCAGGGCGCGTATTAGGTGCCGCCGTCCCGCCGTGCGCTCGGTGACCTCGGCGAGCGCTTAGCCGTCCAACATCTGCTGGCCAAGGGTTATCGCATTCGGGAGCGCAACTTTCGCTTCCGAGAGGGCGAGATCGATATCGTGGCGGAGCTTGGCGACCTGCTCGCCTTCATCGAGGTCCGTTGCCGGCGCGGCGGGGCCATGGGAACGGCGAGCGAATCGTTAACACCGGCCAAGCGGCGGCGCCTGGTTGGCCTCGCCGAAGCTTACGGCCAAACGGACGATGGCTTACCGGAGCGGCGTCGGATCGACGTCATCGCCGTCGATTTCGAACCGAGCGGGCGCTTGCTTTCTCTGGAGCACATCGAAGGCGCCGTCTGGGCGGACTGACGTTATTTGTCGCCCAGTGCCGGCCCGGCCTGAACGTTCGCCGGTAGCGGTCGGCGGCTGTTGTCGCGTAAGGTCCCCTTGACGAAGCCCTTCAGAACGGCTCTCACGAACTGCGGCTTGTCGTTGTCCACTAGCGAGCAACGGTAGGCGCAACCAACGGAGCATCCCTCTTCGCAGTCCTTATGGCTTCTCGCCTGCTCGCTGAGGTCGGCTGCTGTGTACTCATCGATCGACTTCCCCAGCCTGCCGAGCTGCGATGCGCAGAGCTGAACATTGCCGAACTCGTCTACGTAGAGGTAGCGAGCACCTGCGCGGCACTTCCAGTCCGGCCGTTCGCCTTGAAGCAGCTTCTTGCCGTACTCATAATCGAGGTACGTGAACGGTTTGCCGTCGCGATAGAACTCCTCGTACAACTCGAGATACGGCTGCCCGCTGATAGTCACGTAGCCTTTCGCGTTGTGGATCAGATTGATCGACATGCGGAACCCAAAAGCCTCTATCTCGCGCACCAGTTGCCTGAAATCATCTACCGACGATTCGCAGAGGACCGCTGTCACGTGTACGTCGAAGCGCGCAAGCCTTTTCAGCCGCTCCAGCCGCGTTCGCAGAGAACGGAGCGATTTCTGAATGTATCGTGTGGGGTCTGCCTGAAGGGTATCGATGCTGACCGTCAAGTTGTTCAGGCCGGCCTCGTTGAGCGACTCGATTACCCCGTTGCGCAAGAGGAAACCGTTGGTTACGACGCTCGTGTTCGATTTCCGGCCAGCGTATGCGACGAGCTCGGCAATGTCCGGATGCATCAGCGGCTCTCCCCCGAGCATCGTGATATTCGCAGAATGCAGGCTATGCAGAGCATCGATTCGCTGCTTGAGCATATCCGCCGGCACGGGTTCCGAGAAGTTGTCGTATTCGGAGCAGTAACCGCAGCTCAGGTTGCAGCGACGGGTGACGATCAGTTGCGCGTCGAGTGGAGCGTTCGTGAAGAGAATGCGGGGGACTGCGCTTAGAAGATTCTTAACTTGCACCAGCGTCGCTCCAGGCGATCGCCATCATATGGTGTGATCAGGCAGGTTGTGGCGCTCGCTGCTGTTGCTGCCGGACGCTCGCTTCGTCGATTGCTACCAACCAGTACACCCAGCTCACCCACCCGTGCTCCCTGGCGGATTTGCTCTCCGGTGACAGCACTCGCAGTACCAGCCACCTCCCGCCCAGCGTGATTGCGAGACCGAGCGCAACAACCGGGATGGCGGCTATCGGGTCTAACAGGTAATGGTTCGCAGTAAGGATTATGTCAGTAAACATTCCGAAAGGCATCAGCACGGCAAAAGCGCGAATGAATGGATTTTTGGTCGCCAGCCACACGGCCAGCCCCACGAGCATGTTCCAGCCGAAGTGCATGCTCGGGAAAGCGGCATACTCGTTTACGAAACCTCCAAACGTGTACGGCCTCCCGGTGTTGTACTGGTCGAAGACCGTATCGGTTAAGTGAAAGCCGAGATGGTCTGGCAGCAGGCGCGGAGGCGCGGTCGGGAAGTTAATATAGAACACGAGAGCGATTGCGCCTGAGATGAGAAAGGCGTTTCGCATGAGAAGGTACTGAGGTCGATGCCAGAAATAGAGCCAGACCGCTAGCGCGCCGATAACGGGCAGGTGGCCGAAGAGATAGAAGTAGTTCAGTCCATCCACGAACCAGTGGTAATCCAGAATGGCCCGCTGAAGATCAGGCTCCCAGAAGATGCCGAGGCTCTGCTCGAAGTGCACAATACCAACTCCGCGGTCAACTGCCTCACTCACACGCTGGGTGACCTGGCCGCGGACGAGGTAGTAGATGGGCAGCGCCAGAGCGAGCAGAAGCACCTCAGCGCCGTCCTTCGGGCCGGGTCGCCACTTGAGGACTGGGTTCAACGCGTAAGTGATCTTCGTCATGGTGGTGTGGAGATGAGTGCGGAGGGTGCTATTTGCAGCAGCGCCTGCGGTCCTACCGAGCCCCATCGGCAAGTCCTACCTCTACTCTAATAGATTTGTGGCAACATTACCATAGAGTCGGACGTCAGCCAATATCTAGAACCGTGATTCATGTCACAGATATCGAAATCAGTCAGCTCCGTGCCCCGCTTCTCTCCGCTGCGCATTCGCGTGTTTGATACTTGCCGCCTGCGCTATCGCTACCAGTACCTGGATCGCGTACCGGCCAAGCTAAGACCGCAGGACACAGCCGGGTCGCTGCTGCACCGCGTCCTCTGCGATTTCTTCTCCAAAGTGCCAATGGCGGAGAGGGATGAACAGCGGTTGGTTCGGATGTTTGAGGACGGATGGGAAGCGCTTTCACCCCGATACCGCCGTATGAAAGGAGTCGAAAAGCTGCGCGATAAGTCGCTCGCGCAGCTGAGAATGTTCGCCCAGCAACACGATCTGTCGGCCCGGCCGCTTTTGGTAGAGCCCTACTTCCAGGTTGAGGTTGCGCCGCAGGTAACCCTGTTCGGGCGCGTCGATCGTATCGATGAAGAAGCCGCTGGAACACTTCACGTGATCGATTATAAGACCGGCTCGCATGCGGACGAGGTAGATGCGAAGCAGCTACGGCTCTACGCTATAATGGCCGAGAAAAGTCTGGGCAAACCGGTTACGAAGACCTCGTTCTGGCACCTGGACGACGGCGATACCTGGATGGAAGACTTCAGCGACGAACAAAGAAGGCTCTCTCATTCGGAACTTCTCGAGGCCGTCAAACAAATGCAATCGATAACCGATTTCCCACCGAATGTCGGACAGCACTGCGGCCACTGCCCGTATCTGCACGCCTGCTCCGCACGCGACGAGATACAACGCCGGCGCCTGGCGGAAGGCTGGTAAGGGGTGCCGATCTACGAGTTCCGCTGCAACGCCTGTCGCCGCCGAACTTCGGTCTTCACGCGAAGCATCGGAGCGCCGGCCGGCGCCGCCTGCGAGCACTGCGGATCGAGCCACCTCTCTCGGTTGATGTCCCGCGTGGCCGTCCACCGTACCGAGGGCGACTCGCTCGACGGCTTCGACGAGACCAGCCTTGGAGACGTAGACGAAAACGACCCGCGCTCGATGGCACGTTGGGTGCGCAAGATGAGCCGCCAGATGGGCGAGCCGCTCGACGCCGGCATTGAGGCTGACCTCGAGCGCATGGAGGCAGGCGAGATGCCAGACGACTTCGGCGAGGGAGGAGATGAGGATGAATTCGCGGGCGTGGAGTGAAGTCGCGACCGGCGCGCCGACGAGAAGTACGCGGCATTGGTTGCGCAATCCCGCTTTGCCAATAATCTCGCGGTACCTACCCCTCCTTGTGCTTGTTGCCGCTGCAGCTTTGCTTTTCTTTCCCATGTTCGTGCCCCGGGCATACGGATACGATCAATGGCATAGTCATTGCGCGTTGGGCTGCCACGAGCCGCCGCTTCGGTTGGAGAACAGTCCTCGAGACTTGCTGGATCTTATCTTCTAAAGCGATGCCCATCTATGAGTACAAGTGCAGCGAGTGCGGCCGCCTGAGCAGCGTCTTCGCGCGGACCGTAAATTCGTCTGTCGATACCAAATGCAGGCACTGCGGCTCCGGAAAATTGGAGCGATCGCTCTCCCGCTTCGCCTATCACAAATCGGAGGCCGACATCCTGCGCGACTATGGAGCTGAACCCAAGCGGTTGGAAGACTACAAGGACCCGCGTCAGATAGGGCGCTGGGCGGAGCGCAAGTTCGATGAGTTCGGAATCGACATGCCGCAGGAGGCGCGTGAGATGATCGATGCGGCGCGCGAGGGTGATTTCCCTGAGCCGGTGAAGGATCTGTAGGCGCGCGACGAATCACATGAAGTGGTTGGTGCCCGCGAGTCTGGTAGTGCTCCCGATACTCGCCGCGTGCGGCGACGACGAGGAGGCAATTAGTGATGCCCCCACTACGTCACCAACAGGGCTGAACTCAGGGTCGTCTGCTCCGGCCTTCGCCGACGCTACAGTCACTATTCGCGCGACGGCCACTCTAGGGCCAACATTCGGTGACGCTCCGGAACTATTCGGCGGCTTTCGGGAGTTCGCCCCCTTGTTAATGTACGCTCTCGCATCAGGTGACACCGGATTTGTCGTCGATCGTGCAGACCGGGTCTCTGTCACCTGTGAAGGCATCGAGCAGGCAGGGCCGTGCAGCGGTGTGGCTGCCGGAGAAGTCCGTTCTGGGATACCGGGTTCTGCGTGGAGATCTGATGCCGGCGGTATCTTTTCGGATGAGGACTATGCCATGAATTTGTCCCGGTATCGCGAGGCAAGCCGACCCGAGCTGTCTGATGAATATGGCACCGGAGCCTTGCGGCTCTTTGCACTTGGGTCAATGGCTCGGCAGGATGGAAGGGCCTATGAGGTCATTACCACTTCCATTACCAACCAATACCCGAGCACGGGCTACAGTGTAAGTGAACCGTTTCGCGAGGCTCACGTGTTCTACTTCCATCACAATGGCGCCGGGTGGCGGTTCGACGGTGAAAAAGCGGCTGCTGCGTCGATCACCGCCGTTGATTGGCTCTCCGGCACCTGTTCACAGTGCTACGATTATTGGGAACCGTGGCCTAGTTGATGAATACCGACGGCCTGAACGCAATCGGCGAAGAGATGCGCGCTCACCTCGACGCCAAGCATCAGGCGCGCGAGCAGGCTTTGGCACTTACGCGAGAAGTGATTCGCTTGTCGGCCAACGCAATCCGTGCGGTGCACCGCCGCGAATTCGACGCGGCCGAAGGGCTGCTGGCGAAGGCGAAGACGAACCTCCAGCAAACGGAAACCGCTCTTGCGGAGCACCCAGACATCTTCCACGCCGGCTTCGTCCATGACGCACAAAAGGAGTTCGCGGAGGCGCACTGCTCGCTTGCTCTCATCGCCGGGCGTCCTCTGCCCGCTCCGGCCGCCCTTGGAGTCATGGCCGGTTCTTATCTCAACGGCCTCGGCGAGACTGTCGGCGAGCTGCGCCGCCATCTGCTCGATTCACTCCGCGCCGGCGATATCGAGCACTGCGAGGACTGTCTGGCGGCGATGGGAGATATCTATGACGTGCTTGTGACGATGGACTACCCAGAGGCGGTTACATCGGGCCTGAGACGTACGGCAGACGCGATGAGGGGCATCCTGGAGCGCACCCGCGGCGACTACACGATGGCCTACGCTCAGCGCCAGCTCGAGGACCGCCTTCGCGAGTTCGAGGAACGCCTGCCCAAGTAGGCGCCGTTGGGGGATCTCTCGGAGCGAATCCCGACGACTATACCGAAATTCCGTAAAGTCTTTTCGCTTCTGACTTCAGCTCCCCTCTAAAGTCGGGATGCGCCACGCCGATCAGCTCGCCGATACGTTCGCGCACCGTCTTGCCGCGCAGCGAGGCGATACCGTGTTCCGTGACGACGTAGTCCACGAGAGTGCGCGGCACAGTCACCAATGTGCCCTCGGGAAGGAGCGGTACGATTCGCGTGACCCGTTCGCTGTCGATCAGGTGACTTGATGGGAGCACAATGATCGATCGCCCTCCGCGTGAGTACTGGGCTGCGATCATGAAGGCTGTTTGCCCGCCGACGCCCGTCCACACCTTGTGCCCGATCGACTCGGAGGCGATCTGCCCTGTCAGGTCCACCAGCAGAGCATTATTGACCGCGACGAGATTGTCTTGCTGGAGTAGCAACCGCACGTCATCCGTGTATCCGAAGTCGTAGAGTTCAAAGACCGGGTTGCCGTCGATGAGCCGCATCTCTTCTTCGTCGAGGGCCACAAGCGCACTGCCAACAACCTTCTCACGGTGGAGCGTCTTGTATTTACCGGTGACCACGCCGTTCCGCACGAGATTGGCGATGCCGCCGGTGATCAACTCCGTCTGGACGCCTAGATCATGCTTCTCGCCAAGGTAGAGCCCAAGCGCGCTCGACACTGTCCCCACTCCCATCTGCACGGTGTCCCGGTCATGCACAAGTTCCGAAGCGACAAGCGTGCAGGCCACCTCGACAACGAGAGTCTCCTCATCGGTGCGAGGAGGTATCGGCAGGTTTCCGGTTGGCCGCGCCGCCTCGCAGAAGAGGTCGACCTCCCCAACGTGGATGAAGTTGTCCCCTCCTGTGCGGATGAAGTTCTCGTGCACTTCGGCGATCACGCTGCTGGCGCCTTGCGCCAACCGCTTCGATATCCAGACGCCGGGGCCGAAGCTGCAGTAGCCCTGCTTGTCGGGCGGAGAGAGCGGGACCATGAAAACATCGAGAGGGCGGTCGTACCCGGGCGCAACTTCGTCTGCGCGCCAGCGGCCGATTGGCAAGTAGTCGACCTTGCCGGCTTGCACCATTTCACGGTTCAGTGGCGTGGCGTAGTTATCGCGGACGGCGAACCCGTTCTCTTCACCGGGCCGCAGCCACGCGAACAGTCCCGCCGCATGTTCGACTTCTACACCATTCAGGTGGCTCCCACGTGCATACAGCGCTTCGCAGAGCGTAAACGGCGTGCAGGTGAAGGGTGCGACGCCCACACGGTGCCCTGATTCAACTATTTTGACCGCCTCTGCCGCTGACGTGAACTTGTCGCCGATCTGAGAGCGCCAGTCCATCTGAGCCTCCTAAGAACAGCGAGCGAACGGGCCAATTGTAGCACCGTCATTTCCCGCCCAATCGGCTCCGGTGGGCCTGCCAGGGCGCGTAGAAAGGCTGGCTCAGCGTGTTACCAGCGTCTGCGCGCCCGGCGTGCGCCGCACTTCTGGTGCAGAGATGCGTGGACCGAAGACTGCTTCGTCCTCGTTCTCTTCGTAGAAGCCATCCGGGCTGCGGCGGATCACCATCAGAAAGGCTTGTACGACCTTCGGGTCGAACTGGGTGCCGGAGTAGCCGGCGATTTCAGTAAGCGCTTCGTCGCGCAGTATGGCATCGCGATAAGGCCTGCGCGAGGTCATTGCGTCATAGGCATCAACGACGGCGAAGACCCGTGCGCCCAAAGGTATCTCCTCACCGACGAGCCCGCGCGGGTAACCGGTCCCGTCGAAGTGCTCATGGTGTGCGTAGACAATCTCAGCCGCGTTCTGGAAAAAATCGATTCCCTTTAGGATCTGGTAGCCAAGTTCCGAGTGACGGCGCATCTCTTTCCACTCATCGGCATCTAAGGACGCGGACTTGCGAAGGATGCTGTCGGCGACGCCGATCTTGCCGATGTCGTGGAGCGCTGCCGCGTATTCGATTTCGGACACGTTCTCGCTCGAAAGTTGCATAAAGCGCGCTACCTCTGCTGCTGTTCGGGCTACCCGGCGAGCGTGGCGATGGGTCATCTTGTCGCGCACGTCCAGAGCGGTGGAGAGGACCTCGACCACCGCGGCGGCCAGCCGGTCGTCACGCCTGTCGCCGCGTCCCTGCTTGAATCCCTTGCGCTCCAATTTGTTGGCGTAAAGCTTCGTGTCTGCCCAGTGGGTAATCTCTTCAACTGTGCTGCCACCCCAGGGATAGCCGCTGCTGCCGATCGAAACGCCTAGGTATATGCTCGCGTGTTCCGTCTCACAGATCGGTGTGTCCGCTAACTTCTGCCAGAGTTGAAGTGAGAACAGCTCGGCCTCGCGCCGGTCGGCGCCGGGCATGATCACGGCAAATTCATCCCCGCCCAGGCGTGCGGTGACATGACCGTCCCCTGAGGAGCTATTCAGGATCCGTGCGAAGCTGCGAAGCACTTTGTCTCCCACCAGGTGGCCGAATTCGTCGTTGATCGCCTTGAGGTCGTCGACATCGATCATCAGTATCGAGAGCGGCTCACTCTTGGTCTCGGCCCGCCTAAGCTCGGCGGAGAGCCGCTCGTAGTAGAACCGGCGGTTTTGCAGCTGGGTAAGCTCATCGCGTGTGGCGACGTCAAGTAACTCGGCACGCTGATTCAACCATTGAGTGCGTACCTGTTTCCGTTCGTGCGTAAGGCGTCGCTCGGTCCGGTACAGGGCGATCTCCACAATTATGCCCGCGATACCCAACAACGCTACCTCGCCCGTAAGAACCGCGAAAATGATCTCGGAGGGGAGCATGAAGGCAGACACCGCGCTAGCCGCGGCAGCAACCGGTAGCGCCACCGCCCAGCGGAGCAGCCGAAAGGAACGCGTCTCGGATATTGAGAGTGATTCTTCCGCGTTTTCCGCTGCGGGCTCTTCTGAAGGTTGTCCGCCTACCATTGTCGCTTTCGTCCCTCTACAGGGCATTTACTCTTGTTACACTGTCTCCAATAATTCGGACGCGCCCGAACGAATTGACGTTACCGGCGTTCAAGGCGTGGTGCTGCTGTATTTACTTGATATTTACATAAATGCTGCCATCGCCGGGCGCTTAGCTGGAGTTCTAAAACGGTTGTTCTAATTTGCGCTGACCGGATACAATACTAGTGAACGCCCAGCAGCAAGCACACTATGCCTCACGACTTCATCATCGTTCGCGGTGCCCGCGAGCATAACCTCAAGAATATCGACGTCCAGATTCCTCGCGAGAAGCTGGTCGTCATAACAGGCGTCTCCGGGTCCGGCAAGTCTTCGCTTGCCTTCGACACGATTTACGCCGAAGGGCAGCGCCGGTACGTGGAGAGCCTCTCTGCCTACGCGCGCCAGTTCCTTGGGCTGATGGAAAAGCCCGACGTCGACCACATTGAGGGCCTGTCACCGGCCATTTCCATCGACCAGAAAGGCGCCTCGCGCAATCCGCGCTCGACTGTCGCTACCCAGACCGAGATCTACGACTACCTTCGGCTTCTGTACGCTCGCGCCGGCCGGCCGCATTGCCCGCAGTGCGGGAAGCCGATCCAGCGCCAGACCGTCCAGCAGATTGTCGACTCGGTGCTTGAACTGCCGCCGGGCAGGCGATTGATGGTGCTCGCCCCCATCGTCCGCGACCGCAAGGGTGAGTACCACAAGGTATTCGAGGACGCGAGAAAGGCCGGGTTCGTGCGGGTCCGCGTAGACGGACAGGTCAGAGACCTTGACGAGCAGATAACACTCGATCGCTACAAGATGCACTCGATTGACGTCGTCGTCGACCGCGTGATCATCGAGGAGCAGCCCGAGCACGATTCTGCCCGCTCACGCCTCACAGACTCGGTCGAGACGGCTTTGCGGCTCGGCTCCGGCATCTTGGTTGTGCAGCTCCTCGAAGACAAAGCCAAGGGCCAGGCCGAGGAAGAGCGGACCTACTCTGAGCATTTCGCCTGCGTGGACTGCGGGCTGTCGTTTGGTGAGCTCGAGCCGCGCAACTTCAGCTTCAACAGCCCGCACGGCGCCTGCCGCGAATGCACGGGTCTGGGCGTAAAGATGGAGCTCGATCCGGAGCTGGTGATCCCCAACAAGAATCTCGCGCTCGCGGAAGGCGCTGTGCAGCCCTGGGCTCGAACCAGCACAGTCTCTACGTGGTACATGCGCATGTTGGAGGCGTTGGCCAGAAAGCACCGCTTCTCAATCCATGCTCCCATAAAGGAGCTGACTCCTGAGCAACTCAACTATGTGCTTTACGGCGATCGCGGCGAGATCACGATCACGTACACGGGTTCGGGCGGGCACGACAACCGCTGGAACACGACTTTCGAGGGGGTAATCCCGAACCTTTCTCGTCGCTACAAAGAGACCGACTCCGACTACATTCGCACGGAGATCGAGAAGTACATGGCAGAGAACCCCTGCCCTGCCTGCGGTGGCGCTCGTCTCAAGCCCGAATCGCTCGCAGTGACTGTGGATGAGCGCAACATTTCTGCGGTGACGAAGTTCTCGATTGATGATGCGCTCGGCTGGGTGGAGCGTCTGCAGGCCCGCAGTTCGCCGCTAAGTGAGAGAGAGCGCACAATCGCATATCAGATTCTGAAGGAGATCCGCTCGCGGCTCACGTTTCTGCGCGACGTCGGACTCGATTACCTCACGCTCGAGCGGCGAACGGGTACCCTCGCCGGCGGCGAGGCGCAACGCATTCGTCTAGCGACGCAGATCGGCTCCTCGCTCATGGGAGTGCTATACGTCTGCGATGAGCCTTCGGTTGGTCTCCATCCGGCAGACGACGAGCGGCTTATCACCACGCTCAAGCGCTTGCGTGACCTGGGGAATACAGTACTGGTCGTCGAACACGATGAAGCGATGATGCGAGCCGCCGACTATCTGATCGACCTCGGCCCCGGCGCCGGCGAGCAGGGCGGCCGCCTTGTCTCCGCCGGCTCGATTCGCGATGTCGAGACGACGCCCGAATCGGTTACGGGCCAGTACTTGAGCGGCGCGCGTGAGATCCCGCTTCCGTCAGCTCGCCGGTCGGGCAACGGCAAGACCGTCGTTGTGCAGGGCGCGCGCGCGAACAATCTCAAGAACATCGATGTCCGTATTCCCCTCGGCCGGTTCGTCTGCGTGTCCGGGGTATCAGGTTCAGGCAAGTCGACGCTGGTGACGGACATCCTCTCGAAAAAGGCTGCGCAGCTACTTTACGGCGCGCGCGACAGGCCCGGCGAATGCGATGCAATCACGGGCCTCGAACAGCTGGATAAAGTCGTTGTGATCGACCAGTCCCCGATCGGCCGCACACCCCGCTCCAACCCTGCTACCTACACCGGCACCTTTACGCCGATGCGCGAGATGTTCGCTTCTGTGCCGGAAGCGCGCCTGCGCGGCTACAAACCCGGCCGCTTCTCGTTCAATGTCAAGGGCGGCCGCTGCGAGGCGTGTCAGGGCGAGGGCTACATCCAGATCGAGATGCAGTTCCTTCCTGACGTCGAGGTGCCTTGCGAGGTATGTCACGGCGCTCGCTACAACCGCGAGGCTCTCGAGATTCACTTCCGCGGAAAGAACATCGCGGAGGTACTGGACATGACGGTCGAGCAGGCCGTGCAGTTCTTCGAGGCGTTCCCGCGCATCCGGACGAAGCTCCAGACACTCCACGATGTTGGGCTCGGCTACATCCGCATCGGCCAGCCGGCGACGACGCTCTCAGGCGGCGAGGCCCAGCGCGTGAAGCTCGCGACGGAGCTGTCGCGCCGGGCTACCGGCCGGACGCTCTACATCCTCGACGAGCCAACCACGGGACTCTCTTTCGAGGACGTGAACGCGCTCATGGGTGTACTGCACAGGCTGGTCGACGCGGGCAACACCGTCCTCATCATCGAGCACCATCTCGACGTCATCAAGCAGGCGGACCACATAATCGACCTCGGGCCGATGGGCGGCGATCGAGGCGGCGAGATCGTCGCTGAAGGGACGCCGGAAGAAGTGGCTGATATCGACGAGAGCTTGACGGGGCAGTATCTGAGAGGCGTTCTCAAGCGGCGGCGCGTACGGGAGAACGCGGCCGTCGCGGCCGCCGCATCAGAGTGACCCTCTTCGCGGTCCGCCTTCCGCAGCACCAAGCGCGACTGGTCGCTCTCGCGATCTCTTACCACCTCTCGCGGCCCGGCTCCGAGATCGATCCCGAGACGCTATCCAACTACCGGCATGGGCTCACGGAGCTTCGGCCTGCGCTCGACACGCAACTTAACGGCGATTCCGCAGTCCTCGAGCTCTCTCCGTTACAGACGACCCTGTTGGCGACCGCTCTCTCGTCGGTCGCGAGCGAGCTGAAGATGTACTCAGTATTCGACACTATGGCGGGGCAGAGTAGGCGGCCGCGCTCGACAGCCCCAGGGTTCGACGAGCGGTTGCGCACGCTTTTTCCGGAGGTGGCCGGCGACCCCGATTACGCTTCCCAGCTGGCCGGAGACATCATCATGCTCCGGCGCGATCTGCCTTTGGGGCGCGCCCAAGAGGTGATTAAGGAGCAGCGAGAGGCGGCAGCGGCGAGGCGCGATCGCAAGAGGTGGTGGCAGTTCTGGAGGCGCTGATTGCCTTGACCCTACAACCTATCCGCAGTACATTGACATCGGCAAAGCGAATTGCGCACTTTCCACTGAAGAAGGTTCCCATTGACCCCGCGCGAAGTCACGAAGAGGTGCTGACATGACCTACGTGATCACTGACCCCTGTATCGATGTCTTAGACAAGTCCTGCGTTGAAGTCTGCCCGGTCGACTGCATTCATTACGAAGAGGGCGTCGACCGTAAGTTGTTCATCGACCCCGATGAATGCATCGACTGCGGTGCTTGCGAGCCCGTATGCCCCGTGACCGCCATCTTCGCCGAGGATGACGTGCCGCCGGACCAGGCGGCCTACACGGAGATGGATGCGCTGTGGTTCAAAGATCCAGAGGCGGCGCGCGCAAAGGTAAACGAACTCAAGCCCCCGGCCTAGGCAACGCCCGGTTAAACGGAACTCGCGAGGCGGCCTCATCGCCCGTCTCTTTCTCTACTCGCCCTCTTGCCAGCCCGCGCCGATCTCCGGTCGCCGCCATGCGGGATCAGGCCGCCAGTCCTCCCAGCGCTCGTCGAACGGCGGCTCTCGGGCTAGCAATTGCGCGAGCGCCCGCTCACCTTCAGCGCGGATCTCGAGCATCTGCTCGGGCGAGTAGACGCCCTTCGCCAGCGCCTCTTCGAACTCGTCTTCGTCTTTCCAGCGCCACGAGGTCAAATCGGGCTCGACCACGATGTCCAGCGTTTGGTCCATATAGTCGAACCCGATCGGCGTCCGGCGAAACGGCTCCTCGAGGTTGATATACCAACACATCAGGTCCCACCGCTGGCGCCAGATGAGCAGTACTGAGTGGCCTTGTCCGGGCAGAATCAGGCGAAGGGCGTCTTCGGTCAAGGCAGCGTCGTGAAGCTGCCACGGCTGGTCCGGTAGCCGAACGAGGCGGCCGTCCAGGCTCCGCGGACGCTTCCAGGGCGCCCCGGCAGGCTGGTACAGCGCCAGCAGATCGGGCTCATCGCGAACGATCGTGAGCGCGCGGACAGTCCAGACTTTGCCCTGCCAGATCTCGCGGACGGTGACGGGGTTGCCGGCACTCCAGCGACTCATTCCGCTGGTGCGGGATCCAGCTTGTCGCGTATCACCGCCACCAGCTTCGCGATGGGCGCCCGTGTCTGCTCCATCGAATCGCGTTCGCGAATCGTGACCGCTTCGTCCTGGAGCGTCTCGAAATCGATAGTGACTCCGAATGGGGTGCCGATCTCGTCTTGGCGGCGGTAGCGGCGGCCGATGCTTTGCGCGTCGTCGTACTGCGTCATGAAGTGCGGGCGCAACAGGTCCCACACTCGCCGCGCGGGAGGGACGAGCTGTTCGTTACGGGAGAGCGGAAGGACGGCGACCTTAACTGGCGCCAGCTCCGGCTTCAGACGGAGGACTACGCGCTTCTCGCCGCGCACCTCCTCCTCGGCGTAAGCGTCGATGAGGAGCGTGAGGAAGCAGCGGTCGATGCCCATCGCCGGCTCGATGACGTAGGGAATGATCTGCTGGTTCGTCGTCTCGTCGAAGTAGCGGAGTGTGCGGCCGGCGTGCCGTTCGTGCTGCTTTAGATCGAAGTCCGTGCGGTTGGCGATGCCTTCGACCTCGGAGAAACCAGCGAACGGGAAGTCGTACTCGATGTCCACCGTTCGCTTGGAATAGTGTGAGAGTTCTTCCTTGGGATGCTCGCGCAGTTGAAGATTTTCCTTGCGCACGCCGAGGCGGTCCGTCCACCAGTTGAGGCGCTCCTCGATCCAGCGCTCGTGCCACTCTTCGTCGGTGCCCGGCATCACGAAGTACTCCATCTCCATCATCTCGAACTCGCGGTCGCGGAAGATGAAATTTCCGGGGGTTATTTCATTACGGAAGGAGCGGCCGATCTGGGCGATGCCGAATGGCAGCTTGCGGCGGGTCGTTGTGAGCACGTTGTCGAAATTCACAAACATGCCCTGCGCCGTCTCGGGCCGCAGGTATACCTGGGACGCATCGTCTTCGACGGGGCCGACGAAGGTCTTGAACATCAGGTTAAACATGCGGGCCTCTGTAAGCTCCCCGCCGCATTCCGGGCAGCGCCGCTCTCCTTTTTCGTTGGTCGTGATGTCATCAGTGCGGAAGCGGCGCTTGCAGTCCTTGCAGTCGGACATGGGATCGGCGAAGGTGGCGACGTGTCCGCTCGCCTCCCAGACGCGGGGGTTCATGATGATCGACGTCTCGATGCCGACGACGTCGTCACGGAGCTGGACCATGGAGCGCCACCAGTCGCGCTTGATGTTGTTCTTGAGCTCGACGCCGAGGGGGCCGTAGTCCCAGAAGCCACCGATGCCGCCGTAGATCTCGGAGGACTGGAAGACGAAGCCGCGGCGCTTGCAGAGAGAGACGAAGGTTTCCATGTTTGGCTGGGTCATGCGGTATAGCGTACAGGGGAAATAGGAAAGGGGAAATGGGAACCAAGGAGCGAAGCAGCGACGAGGCCGATAGCTGGGCTGGGTGGTCCTGCTAGGCTATCACGCTGCGAAGTCGCCGAATTTGATAGCCGGCAGTGAACCAGCGCTGTCGCTGGGACCCCGCGCTAAGTCTTGAGAAAGCGCTCCACTGGTAGCACGAACACGATCGCGCCACCGACGCGAACCTCAATGGGCTCTCGCGGTAGGGCGGCGTCGGGGAAGGGCGTCGCTTGCGCGGGGAGATATTCCGTGCGCGCCCGGCACTCCGTCCGGATGATGCTGAGGACGAGATCGACGTCCTCGGCGTCAACGCCGGATAGGATGGTCGCGCTGCCCTTGCGCAGAAATCCGCCCGTGCTGCTCACCTTCGTGGCGGGATAACCGCGATCGACTAGTTTTCCGATAAGCGAATCCGCCTCGTCGTCATCCGTGATGGCGATGACGAGCTTTTGAGGAACGTCCTTCAAACTCGTTCCATCCGCCCGGTGGCAGGAGCCGGGTCCGAAGGCGGTCTGGCGCCGGGGGTCAGACCGTCTCCTCTAGATCGTCTATCTCTCCGCCACGCCGGACGCGGTCGCGCAGGGCGCGCCGGGTCTCGCTTCCCGGCTGCGGCGCCACGAGCAGACCGACGGCGGCGCCCATGGCGACACCAAGGAGCAAACCAATGAGAAACCGCATGACCGACCTCCATTACCGCTTGAGAACGCCAAATCGCTGAGGCCAGACCGATGCTAGCACACAGCGCGGAACGCGTGTCAAGGAAGCGCCGGCCGTTCGTGGACGAGCGACTAGACTGCCGGGGAACGCTGGGCGTTTCTATTGAAGAACGGCCACGGCTAGTGAGAGGAGAGGTTCTCGATGGCAATGCGAATGGCGGTAAGGCGCCCGCTTCACCCCGCGCTTGTTAAACAAGCGGAGGAACGCGCGCGAGACGTTCAAAACCGGATCGCCGACCTGATCACACGCTTCGCAGGCTCGATGCCTTTTGTCTATATCCATGCGGTCTTCTTCGCGGTATGGATCGTAAGCGGCATCGAAGCGTTCCCCTACGGCTTGCTGACGATGATCGTGTCGCTCGAGGCGATTTTCCTGAGTACGTTCGTGATGATCTCTCAGAATCGCGCGGACGAGAAGCGGCAGGTGCTGGCCGATCACCAGTGGGAACTCGTGCAGTTGGAGCAGCAGCAAAACGACGACCTTCTATCGCTGTCCCATCAGCTGCTTGACCTTACGAAGGAAGTACATAGGATGACGAGCCGAGTCGAGGAGCTCGTTTCTCCGGGCGGAAGGACGGCGGAGTGAGTCTCTAGGGGATGAAGAGGGGGGCCATAACCAGCGTAATCGTGCTCAGCAGCTTGATGAGCACGTGAAGCGAAGGACCGGCCGTGTCCTTGAACGGGTCGCCCACGGTGTCGCCGACGACGGCGGCTTTGTGCGCCTCCGTACCCTTGCCCAGCACCTCGACCGCTCCGGGGTTGGCGCTCTCGGTCTTCAGGTTGCCGGCCTCGATGTACTTCTTGGCGTTGTCCCAGGCGCCGCCTACGTTGTTGAAGAAGGTCGCGAGGAGGATCCCCGTGATTGTGCCGATCATGAGGAGACCGCTCACGGCAAGCCAGCCGGAAGCATCTTGGAGTCCGTTGTAATCGGCAGCGCGGACATAGCGGAAAATCAGGCCGACGGCTATCGGGGTGCCGACGGCGAGAATGCCAGGAGCGATCATGTTGCGCAGGGCGGCGCGGGCTGTGATGTCGACTGCGCGGCCGTAATCCGGACGAGAGGTGCCGGCCATGATCCCCGGGTCTTCGCGGAACTGACGCCGGACTTCCTGGATGATGTCCTGAGCGGCGGAGCTCACGGCCCGTATGGCGAGGGACGAAAAGAGGAAGACGAGCATCCCTCCGATAAGGGCTCCAACGAAGACGTCCACGTTCGATATGTCGATCGGCAATCCTTCATTGAGTGGAATCGAGAGGCGCTCCTTTACCTTGTCGAGGAAGGCGCTGAAGAGCAGGAAGGCGGCCAGTCCGGCTGACGCAACGGCATAGCCCTTTGTCAGCGCCTTTGTGGTGTTGCCGACCGAATCCAGCGAGTCGGTGATGTGGCGGGCGCTTTCGGGCGCGCCGGACATCTCAGTGATACCGCCGGCGTTGTCCGTGATGGGCCCGAAGGTGTCCATCGAGAGGATGTAAGCGGCGGACATCAGCATGCCCATCGTAGCGACGGCCGTGCCGAATACGCCGGTCGTGAAGCCGCCGACTCCGGGGATATCGGCCCGCGACCCCAGCGCGAACGATGCTACGAGCGCGATGCCGATGGCGATGGCGGTGGCAGCCGTGGTCTCCATGCCGACGGCGGTGCCCGTAATGATGTTCGTCGCCGGGCCGGTGCGAGAGGCTTCGGCGATGTCCTGGACAGGCCGCCAGCCACCGGAGGTGTAGTACTGCGTGATGTAGACGAAGGCGATTCCCGTGCCGATGCCGATCAGCCCACAAAAGAAGAACCAGTACCATTCGTGGCCGAGCATGACGATCGTCGCGATGAAGAGACCGATCACCGATAGGGCGGAGACGATGTAGTAGCCGTAATTGAGGGGCGTCATCGGGTCCTGCCGGCCGTCCTCGCGCGCGAACAGAGGCACCGATGTGAGCCCGGCGATCGTCGCGAAAATGCCGAACGAGCGGAGGACCAGCGGAAACACGACCCACTGCAGATCGCCGGTCACTTTGTAGATAGCGACGCCGAGGATCATCGCGCCGATGTTCTCCGCTGACATTGATTCGAAGAGGTCCGCCCCGCGGCCGGCGCAGTCGCCGACGTTGTCGCCAACTAGGTCTGCGACTACGGCGGCGTTGCGGGGGTCATCTTCGGGGATGCCCGCCTCGACTTTTCCTACCAAGTCAGCTCCCACGTCGGCCGCCTTGGTGTAAATCCCGCCGCCGAGCTGCGCGAAGAGGGCCACGAAGCTGGCCCCGAAACCGAAGCCGACGATGAGGAAGGGGGTGATCGCTTCGGAGTTGCCGAGCACTTTGCTGTAGATGAAGTAGATGCTCGAGACGCCGAGCAGGCTGAGGGCGACGACAAGGAACCCCGATACGGCGCCGCCGCGCAGCGAGACGGTGATCGCCTCGCGAAGGCTGCGCGTAGCCGCAGACGCGGTGCGCGAGTTCGAGCGAACGGAAATGTACATTCCGATGTAGCCGGCGAGGGCGGAGCAGGCGGCGCCGACGATGAAGGCGATGCCGGTGAGGAGTCCCTCCTCCCACTGGCCCACCTCCTTCTTGCCGTAGGTGATCGAGCCGGCGCTCGCGATAATCTCCTTGACACCGTCAGATACCGCACCCACGACTATCGAAATCACCACGGCAGTGACGACCGCAAGCAGCGCGATAGTGCCGTATTGCCTTCGCAGGAAAGCCATCGCGCCCTCGAAGATCATGGAAGCGACGTCCTGCATCTCCGGGGTCCCGGTGTCGCGTCGCAGGACGTCCCAGGTGAGGAAACCCGCATAGAAAACCGCGGCCAAGCCGGCCACCGGAATGAGCCAGATCAGTTCCATATGTGTCTAATCCTCATGTGTCTAATCCTCCCGAGCGGGAAGGATAGCAGGGGCCGGGAGTGAGGGACAAGGAATGGGCAGGAGACGGCGCTAGGTAGCAGTGAGGCGAGATGGAGGTCAGAGGTCAGTGATGGGTTCGCCCGTGGGGCGTTGACACCGCAGGCAGGGAGGCGTAGTTTCGGGGACACCTCGACCGCGGTCCGGTGGGTTTTGAAAGGGGTCATCATGGCGCTTAAGAAGTCGTATGTATCCGGCGGCGCGGCTTCGCCGCTATCTGGACAGACGATCGGGGAGTACCTCTCGTCCGTAATCGCCCGACAGCCGGACGCGGAGGCGCTGGTCTCGCGTCACCAGGAGATGCGGCTTACGTACGGTGAGCTAGGGCGAGAAGTTGAGAGAGTCGCTCGCGGACTGCTCGGGCTCGGGATCGAGAAGGGTGACCGCGTGGGGATCTGGTCGCCGACGCGCGTGGAGTGGACGCTTCTGCAGTTCGCGACGGCGCGCGCGGGCGCCATTCTCGTCAACATCAACCCGGCCTACCGCGCTGGAGAGATGGCGTATGCGGTGAACCAGTCGGGACTGCGGTTGCTGGTCACGGCGCCGGCGTTCAAGACCTCGGACTACCGCGCGCGCATCCATGAAGTGCGAAGTCAGCTTCCGCGACTGGAGCGAGTGGTGGTCCTCGGCGACCAGGGGACCGGCGTGCCGGGCGACCTTCTCTGGGACGACTTGCTCGCAGCGGGTGTTAACGTGAAGGCGGACGACGTCGAACTGCGGGAAACACTGCTCGACGCCGATGATCCCATCAACATTCAGTACACGAGCGGCACCACAGGAAACCCCAAGGGCGCGACGCTCACGCATCACAACATCCTGAACAACGCCCGCTCGCTCGCGGAGTTGCTCCGCTATACCGCCGCGGACCGCGTGTGCATTCCAGTCCCGCTCTATCATTGCTTCGGTATGGGCGTCGGGAATCTGGGCTGCGTCACATCCGGGGCAACCATGGTCTACCCCGCGGAGTCGTTCGAGCCGCTGGCGACGCTGGAGGCGATCGCGGGAGAGCGCTGCACGAGCATCTACGGCGTGCCGACGATGTTCATCGCGCAGCTCGAACATCCGCGGTTCGCCGAGTTCGACCTCACTTCGCTCCGTACGGGTATCATGGCCGGTGCCCCCTGCCCCATCGAGGTGATGAAGCGGGTGATCAACGAGATGCACGCGAGCGAGGTCTGCATCGCCTACGGGATGACCGAGACGGCGCCCGTGTCGTTCCTGACGCGGCCGGAGGACACCTTCGATCGGCGGGTGAGCACGGTGGGCACTGTCCTGCCGCACGTCGAGGCGAAGATTATCGACCCGGCCACAGGACTGACGGCGCCTCTAGCGACACCGGGTGAAGTCTGCACACGTGGGTACCTGGTGATGCAGGGCTATTGGGAGAACCCGGATGCGACGGCCGAGGCGGTCGACCGCGCCGGCTGGATGCACACGGGCGACCTCGGGACAATCGAAGCGGAAGGCTATCTAAACATTGTCGGCCGCATCAAGGATATGGTCATCCGTGGCGGTGAGAACCTGTATCCGGTCGAGATCGAGGAGGTGCTCTTCCAGCACCCGGCCGTCGCGAGCGCCCAGGTCATCGGCGTACCGGACGAGCGCATGGGCGAGGAGCTGATGGCTTGGGTGGTCGTCCGGGAGGTTGGCGCTCTTACCGAAGACGAACTCAAGGACTTTTGCAAAGACAGGATCGCGCACTTCAAGGTTCCGCGCTACGTGAAATTCGTCGATGAATACCCAATGACCGTAACCGGCAAGGTGCAGAAATTCCTCATGCGTCAAATGGCCATCGAGGAGCTGGGTCTGGAGGCGGCCGCCGCCGTGAAGACAGCCTGAGCGTCAGCGCGGGTAACGGGAGAAGTCTGGCTCGCGGCGCTCGAGGAAGGCGTTCTTGCCTTCGTCCGCCTCGCCGCTGCGGTAGAACTCGGGGGCGATCTCGGCGACCCAGTCGCGGCGGGAGGCCTCGCGAAGCGGCTGGTAGAGGGTGCGGAAAGAGGCCTTGAGGATCTTCAGGCAGCTCGGGCTCTTGGCGAGCAGCTCCTCGCACCAGCGGTCGACTTCGTCGTCGAGCTTGTCGTGTGGCACGACGGCGTTGACGAGACCCATCTCGAAAGCGTCTTGGGCGGTGTAGCGGCGGCAGAGCATCCAGATCTCCTTGGCCTTCTTCGCGCCGACGACGTGTGTCAGGTAGGCGACGAAGTAGCCCGAAGCCGGGCTGCCGACGCGCGGGCCCACCTGCGCGAAGGTGGCGCGCTTTGAGGCGATGGTGAAGTCGGCGAAGTAGGCGAGATGATTGCCGCCGCCGACTGAGTAGCCGTTGACGCGAGCGATCACAGGCTTTAGGCAGTCTTCGATGCCGGCGTGCGGATCGACGGGCGCCGCACTTGCCGCGCCCTCGCGCTGGATTTCCTGGAGCCAGCGCACGTCTCCGCCCGCGCAAAAGGCGCGGTCTCCGGCGCCGGTGATGACCACCACACCGACCTCTGGATCGCCGGAGGCAGCTTCGACGGCGTCTCGCATCTCAGTCAGCGTATGGCCGGTGAAGGCGTTCATCACCTCGGGGCGGTTGATGGTGATCCAGGCGGCGCCGCGGACGCGGTGGTGCTTCTCGTAGAGGATGTCTGTGAAGTTGGTCATCGGTTCTCTCCCTTATCTCGTGTGGTCGCGATTATAGCTGTGCGGATGCTAAGCCCTGAGGCCAGGTGGCGAAGTCGTGGCTGAAGAGGACCCGAACGGGCCGGAAGGACTTGAGCTTCAAGATCGACGAGTCCTCTTGCTCGGCCTCGAATTCAGCGGCCGTCTCGGTGGCCTGACCAGCGATGACGATTGCGCCGTTGTCCGTATCGACAACGACAGACTGGTGGCCGGGCGTGTGGCGGGTGGCGACGACGCGAAGCCCCGGAAGCAGGTCACCGTCTCCGTCAAGCAGCTGGTAGTTCGCGCCCGGGAAGTCGACCCAGTCAGGCAGGGTGTACCCTGGTGCGCCCGACGACTCGTGCTCTCGGCGTTGGACGAGGATAGGCCGACCCGGAAAGAACTGGTTGCCGCCGCAGTGATCGAAGTGGAGGTGCGTGTTAATGATGAGACGGACGTCGGCAGGCGCCAGGCCGATCCCGGCGAGCGCTTCCTCGAGCGGGTAGCGGACGGGTTTATAGAGGCGGTCGATGAGTTCGTGCGGTGGCCCGATGCCCGTGTCCACGAGGACGGAGCCATCCGGGTGAGCGACGAGGAACGCAAAGACGGGGCCGGTCTCGCCGTAGCGAGGGTGGCCCTCGGGATAAACGACATCAGCGAGATGCAGCGGGTGGACCGCGGGGGACGAATAGGCTGGCCGTGGCATCGCTGACAACTCAGAACTGGTGCCCCCGGCGGGATTCGAACCCGCGATCTCCACCTTGAAAGGGTGGCGTCCTGGGCCTCTAGACGACGGGGGCCCGCTTAGATTCTACAGGAAGGCCGCAGCGTGCAAGGGGCTGCCCTGGGCCGTCGCCCGCGCAGCTACGGGCCGGCGTTGCCCGCTGGTACGGTCGATGGGACGGGCGACGCGGGCGCCGGCGTCGCGATGACCGCGGTCTTATCGAGGACGCGCGCGAACGTCGCCTCGAGAACGCCGTTCTGATTTTGGCGTCCCCACACGATCGCGCGGGCGCCCACGGTCTCCTCCGGCCCCGAGAAATCGGCGGTTGAGGACACGCGCACGGTGCCGAAATCGACTGTCCAGAGTGCTCCATCGAGCTTGGTGATCGTTACGTCCAGCCGGACGAGGCTGGTGTCGTCAGGCGCCTGGATACGTGTGTAGGACTTGACCTCCAGGTCGCCCCCGTGGCGGACGAGGTCAACGAAGAGAAGAGTGCCCGCCAGCGGGTCGGTCGTGCGCTCAGGTGGAACGAGCTGCAGGCCGCCAACATACCACACGCCGTCTCGAGACTTATCGAAGACACCGATGAGCGCCGCGGATTCGGGCGGTGAGTCCGTGGCCAGGACCGTGATCTTATGCGCCGACAACTGCTTGTCCTGCCTAGTGGCCTCCACGAGAACGCGGGTGCCGCTCTTCGCCTGACCGGCCGAGGCATCGATAGCGGTGTCGGGCGTGATCGTGAAGGAGAGGCCGCCGATCTTCCACTCGTTGGTGGGCTTCTTAACGTCGCCCTCGATGACGCCTTCGAACGTAAGCTGAGAGATTGGCTCCTGCTCGTCGCCCGCCGGGGCCGGCGTCGCTACCGGGCGGACAGTGGAAGCGACCAGGCCGGTCTCTGACTTGCCCAGCCTGACCTCCACCTTCTGCCCCTTCTTGACCTTGCCCGTAAGGAACGTCTGGCTTGTGATGGGAATGAACTGCCCGGCGATGACGATTCCTTGATCTGTTACCTGCTCGACCTGCCCGGAAACGACTGATCCGCTGGGCGGCTGCCCCGCCGGGCTCGTCGACACGGTGAGAGCGCGCAGCTGCCCTCGCGAATTTTTGCCGACCACAAAGCTGACAGCGCTGCCGTCCTCGATCGGCTGGCCAATGGTTGTCTGATCGACGCGGACCTCAAGGCCGCCGACGCTCCACAGGTTTTCGTTGACCTTCTCGGCGGTGCCGGAAATGTGCTGGACGCCGTCCGAAAGCTCTTCCGGATGAATCCCGGCAACAGCCTGATCGGTGGGCAGCCGCGCATTATGGGTGGCGGCAAGGGCCTCGTTGTACGGCGTACGGTCGGAATCTGAGACCTGCGGAAAAAGCAGAATGAGGTTGGCTTCCTGCGTTTCGGCCTGCTGGACGAGGGATGTCTTCAGCGCCGTCTCGTCCGGGTGCTCGGCCAGGATGTCGGCCGCGCGTTCGTTACGGCTGCGCAGCGCGGTCAGAACATTGCTGGGGACCTCCTTGTCCTGCCGGTTCATTTCGAGGATTTCGTCCATCCGTTCGTTCGATTGGTCAATGAGAATTTGGGCCTTGTGCGCGTCGTCGAAGACGAACCACAGCCGGACGTCTTCGCTGGCCAGCTTTACCCGGTAGAGTGGACTGTCCGGAAGGCTATTCTGCGCCGCGAGCACGGTGCCGCCGGTGGCGCCGAAAAGCGCCAGCAAGACCGCCAGGGTAATGGCCACGGGTCGCAGCCAGGCGCCGTAATCCAGGTTGAACTGTACGCCCTTCGGCTCCGCGCGAAGGTCCGTGGCCCGCTGATGTACGCGCTGCCAGGCGGCAGCCTGCCGCCACGGACGCGGCAGCGCTGGCGGCGTGCTTCGGACCTTGTCCGCCAGAGTAAGGAGCCGCTCCAGGCGCTCCGCGTGCACCGGATATCGCGCCAGGCACTCATCCACGGTCTCGCCTTGCTGAATCGCCGCAAGGCATTCGTCGAGGATGGAGTTAAAACTTCGGAACCGCATTTTACACGCGATCGTGATAGAGGAGGCGGCGCAGCGAGCCGAGCGCGCGGTGTTGTAGCGACTTCACGGCGCCCTCGCTGCGGGCCATGATCTTGCCGACCGACCGGTTATCAAACCCCTCGATGAACTTGAGGACGATCACCTGTCGCTGTTCGTCCGTCAGGTGCTTGAGGGCCACCTGGAGCTGACCGCGGTCAAGCGCGCGCTCGGCGAGCGCGTGCGGGCTCGCGAGAGCACTGCTCAGCGTCTCGCTCAGATCGACCTCGCCGCGACGCCGGCGCCGCCGGTGCAGGTCGATCAGGCGGTTGCGGGCGATTCGGAAGACCCAGGCGCCGAAGGGCAGCCCCCGAAAGTGGTACTTGTTGATCGACTCGATCATCTTGAGCATCACGTCGGAAGCCAGATCTTCAGCGGCCTGGACGTCTCCCATCTGGAGGAAGCCGTAATTGTAGACTTTCGGGTAGTACGCCTGGTAGAGAGCCTCGATCGCGGCGCTTTCAAACGCCTGCGCGCGCTTGACGAGGTCCCATTCAGCTAGGACATCAGGCGCACCGGCGCGCCCGGCCACATCCCCGGCCGCTTTTTCCCTGGCCGGGGCTTCCCTGGCCTTATCCAGGGACTTAGCCAACGGTAGTGTCCAGACTGCCGCACGCATAACCTACTGCTAAAACGTGCGTCCAGAAGGGCGAGATACGGGCAGGTTTCATCATAAACGGACGGCTAATTAGTCTGAGAGGCCCAAGAGCTGCCGTCTGGCTTCATCGTAGCGCTCCTTGGACCGCGCCTCTCGGTTGAGGAGGCCCTTCAGTTTCGGCGGCTCAAGCCTCTGCCCCTCCAGCAGCACTTTATGCAAATCTTGCAGGTGGGCTTGCCAGGCCTCGTAGGCCTCAATGTATTCCTGCTTGGAGTTCGCCATGGACCATTCACCGTATTGCCGTTAATCGTAATGCAGTGCAGTTGTAGAGGAAAGGATGCTACAGCCAGCGGGAGCGCACATCCCCTTCAATAGCAACGTCTACGAGACGGGGTTCGTTAGCCTTCTGAGCTTCGCGAACGGCATCCCCGATGTCCTCAGCGCGGTCCACCCGAACGCCCGTGACACCGAACCCCGCTGCCAGTGCGGGGAAGTCCACTGCCGGCTGAGTCAGGTCCATCTCGACGAACTTGCGTCCGGAGGCGCCCTCGCCGAGGTATTCGAGCATGTTGAGTTTGAGGATGCGATAGGCGCTGTTGTTCGCGATTACCCAGGTCACGGGAATCTTATGGTGGGCGGCCGTCCACAACGCCTGGATCGTGTAGAGCGCCGCGCCGTCGCCGCTAATCGACAGGACCGGCCGGTCCGGACGAGCGAGCTTGATGCCGATTGGGTTTGGCATGCCCGGGCCGAGCCCACCTCCCGCCGCACGGTAATGCGCCCCTGTCTCCGCGAAGCGCAGGTAGCGCATGAGGTAGCCGCCCGCGGTCACGGCTTCGTCGAAGATGATCGTGTCCGGCAGCATTGCGTCCGCGATTTCGCTCATCATCCGCCCGGCATTTATCGGTATCGCGTCCCAGCGCGAGCGGGCGGCGCTTTCCAGCGCCTGCATCATCTGTCCGCCCATTGTTTCGACGGCCCTGGCGCGATCCCGCGCGGCGTCCCGCTGTTCTTGCGTCATCGTCTCCTTCAGGCGCGCCACTATCTCTGCCATCGCGAGGCGTGGGTCGGCGAGAAGTCCGACCTCGACGGGCCAGTTCTTGCCGATCTCTCTTGAGTCGAGGTCGGTGTGGATTACGCGAGTCGCCTCAGCGAAAGGCGAACCTTCGATGGGGAAAAGCAGCGGCAGCACCGGAGTGCCGACGGCGAGGACGACGTCTGCGGCCGAGAGCTGGCCCTTCAGTCCGGCGGCTGAGATGACGTTCAGAAGACCGGCATAAAGTGGGTGGAGAGAAGGGAAGGCGAGCTCGGCCGAAAACGCCGCGTGCACGCGCGCGCCGATCGTCTCCGCGAGCTGGATAAGCTCGGCCTGGCCGCCGCTTTCCGCAACGCCGTCCCCGCAGATAATGACCGGCGAGGTGGCATCGAGGAGGAGCTGCGCGATCCGCTCAACGACAGCCGGGCCCGGGCGGGCGCGCGTGTCGACCGTCGTCGACGGCGCGATCTCGACCTCGGCTTCTTCATCCATTACGTTGGCGGGTACAGACACGAACACGGGGCCCCTCGGCGGCTCCATCGCCACCTTGAACGCCCGCCGCATTAGGATCGGGACTTCATGGGCGTCCTGGGCTTCGACCGCCCACTTGGTGAGCGGCTCAGCGAGACGAACGACATCGCCGGCGAGGATGGGTTCCTGCGAGCCTCCCTTCTGTGGATGCTGGCCGGCGTAGACTACGAGTGGAGTGTGGGTGCGATACGAGTTGTACAGCATGCCCATAGCGTTGCCGAGGCCGGGCGTGATGTGCAGCTGGAGGAACGCGGGCCGGCCGCTGGCCCTCGCGTACCCGTCGGCGATGCCGGTCGCGACGCCTTCGTGGAGCGCCAGGATGTATTCTAGCTGCGGGTAGTCCTGAAGGGCGTCCATGAACGCCTGCTCAGTCGTGCCGGGATTGCCGAAGACGTAGCGGGTGCCCTCGGCGAGCAGTTGCTCGAGCATGGCGTAGCGAGCGGCGAATCTAGGCATGGCGAAAGAATAGCATGCAATCGGCGGCGAGCAATCGTAAAGGGCAAACGGCGATTGGTGGTGTACTGGCGCGCTCGTGTGTGATCCTTCGCAGCGGCGGAAACGAAGAACATAGGGCTCTTGCATCGCGACGGTGAGCGGCGCGGTGGAGGGCCTCCCTTTCCAGACTGTGGCTACTGACCGTCGGCTTATCGTAGACTGGATGTCCGCCGCCCCACGATGGACACCTTCACCGAGCTGCGAAATCTCGCCGACGATCTGACTGGACTGGGCGATACCGCCACGCCCACGCGTGTCCGCCAGGAGATAGACCGCTTTATGGCGTGGAAGTTCGAAGCCGGCGAGCGGCTGCCAGACCGAGCGCTTGAAGAGCGGCTGAAGCTTGACCGAGAGCCGCCCCGGTCGCCTTACTTCAATACCTGCTTGCTGGCGATCACCTAGTCAGCGTCGCGCTGAATGACATGTTGGACCGCTTAACGAACATATTCTTCGGCAAGTGGTTTATTCTGTTGTTCTTTGGCGGGCAAGGCTATTGGCAGATCACCGGACTTTTGAGGGACGGATCGGCCGGCCGCGTAATCGAAACGCTTTGCTGGATAGCGTTGAGCGTTCTGCTGTTCTTCATCTCGTGGAAGATTGGTTGGGGTAAGCTCAGGGCTGTGGGCACGAAGGCGCAAAGGCGGAGGAGGCGCCTGGCTGTGCTAGCATCGATACCACTTTCCTTTGCGGGTATCCAACTGTTGATCACGCAGGATCCCTATCTTTGGGCCATCGGTGCCCTGTTCATGCTCCTCCCCATCGTAGGGCTTCTCTACTTGATGTTTAGGTGGTATACGAGGGATACTGCCGTTCCTCAGCGTTTCGTGGCACCAGCGACTTCGGACTAGGCTCCAACGACGGATACATTGATGGCGAGCTTTGCGCCTTTTCCTCGCTTTGTCGTCCACGGCGGCTCAGGGCGCTCACTGCCCAAGCCCTGGACGGCTCCTGGCGTCGCGAGATTTCTGCAGCGCTGTCCTCGCTGTGACGCGCTCCATAAGCTAGGACGCATGCGCCGCGGTACAAAGGCTGTACCGGCGATGGTGAAATGTTCGTGAACGCAGCTTAACGCAGCTTATCAAGGGGTAACCGCCCCAAGTCCGCGTCCATCCATATTTGCGGAGACTGGCACTCAATATTTCAGGAAAGGACGTGGACAATGCTCTCTAGGATCAACGAGGCGCTCAATTGGTGCGTGTCGCGCTACCAGCGTGAAGATGGTCAGGCGCTGGCCGAATACGGTCTACTTCTGGCCCTCATCGCGGTCGTTTGCATCGTGGCGCTGACCGCGCTGGGTCTGGCGATTGCGGGCACCCTCAGCACTCTTACCGGCAAGCTCTAGGCTTGTAGTTAGCAAGGTTCGCGGGGTACCCGCCGGCGGCCCTGCTTTTTCCTCTTCACTTAAACTCCACTCTAGAGCAGAGCTTGCGCCACTCTATAATTCCCGCCGGAGCCTAAATTGTGAGCCGCCGCAGACGGAGATTAGAACGGCGGAGAATACACACTGGCAGGCGGGGTCGCCGTCTGTCCTTCTGGTCCCTGCTGCTTATAGCACTCGTAGCAGCGGTTGTGGTGGTCGCCCGCTCACTCCGCCTTCGCTAGCTCGCCAGCGCCATCAGCGCAGCGGGTTGGTGAGTGGACCGAGCCCTAGCACACCGGGTTTCTGAACCAAACCCTACCTGGTTTACGACCAGAGCCGAATGGATTCAGCGATAGACGTTGTGGGGCAGACGCTCCGTAAGTTCTCGCCTCCAGGAGGTATCGGCTCGTGTCTGACCAGATTATGGTAATCGTTTCTGATCTCGATAACGACAAACACGCGGAGATCAACGTTATCGA
>VBEI01000139.1 GCA_005882715.1 Chloroflexota bacterium
GTGTCGAGGAGCAGCGGCTCTTGAAATACAAACGCCATACGACGCCGGAAATTTAGAGAGTTGCCTGAAATCGGGCGGCCTGCGAAGAGGACCTTCCCGCGCGATGGCCGCTCGAGCAGGCCGATGATCCTGAGCAGCGTGCTCTTGCCGGCGCCGTTCGGACCGACGATGGCGAGCACTTCGTTGGGAAGGATGTCCAGGCAGGGCACGTCGAGGACCGAGCGGCGCGCGTGTTCAACAACAATGTTCTGAAGTTCGAGCAGCGGAGCGATCACGCGGGGGGCCGTCTCTGCTGGAGCACGGTGAAGAGCGTGATGATGGTCAGAATGACGGCGAGCAGGATGAACGACAGAGCGATGGCGGTCTCAAAATCTCCCTGCTGTACTTCGAGGACGATGGCGGAGGTGAGCGTGCGGGTGGAGCCTTTGATGTTGCCGCCGACCATGATCGTCGCGCCGACCTCGGAGATGGCAGCTCCAAATCCTGCCATCGCTGCGGCCAGAAGCGATAGCCGCGCCTCCCGGAAGAGGAGGAGCGCGGCCTGCCAACGCGAGGCGCCGAGAGCCAGCACTTGTAGGCGAAGGTTCGGGTTCAGTCCTTGCAGCGCTGCCGTGCTCAGGGCTGCCACCACGGGCGTGGCGATGACCGCCTGGGCGATGACGATGGCCGTTCGGCTGTAGAGCAGATGGAGTTGGCCGAGAGGGCCGGTACGCCAGAGCATGATCGAGACGAGCAGGCCGACGGCGACCGGAGGCAATGCCATTCCTGCGTTGAAGGCGCTGAGCGCAAGCGTGCGGCCGGGCGGGGCCCGAAAAGCGAGGAACGAGGCTATGCCCAGACCGAGAACGAGCGCAATGAGGGTAGCGCTTCCGGAGACGAGCAACGAGGTGAAGGTGACCTCGTAGACATAGCCGTTTCCGCTGAAGATTAGGCGGAGCGCTTCGGTGACGCCATCCCAGATGAGGTCCATGGCTTGGGTGCAATTCTATTGGATTAGCCGCCTACGTTAGCCGACGGACACCGGCCGACGGGCTGGAAGAGGCTCTTGTCGTACTCTTCCATGCCAAAGTCGGCAATCACGCACTGGCCGGCTGGAGAAGTCACGAATTCGGCGAAGGCGATCGCGCCCGCGGAGTTCACATTGTCGTGCTTGTTGGAGGCCACACGAATTACAGTGTAAATATTGGGATTGGCCGTGTCCGTGAGCAAGGCCCGCAGAGCCACCTTCTTCTCGAAGACCGTAAATGTGGAGCTATCGACGAGCGTGTAAGCGTCCTTGTCCGAGGCAACGATGAGGTTCTGACCCTGTCCCGTGCTCGACTCCTGATACCACGACTGCCCCTGGGGGGTGATGCCCGCCTCCCCCCAAATGGAAAGCTCGCGAACATTGGTCCCAGACCGGTCGCCGCGGCTAATGAAGATGCTTCGTGAGTCGGAGATGCGTTTGAAAGCCTCGCTCACGGTCACGGCATCACGTACGTCCGCAGGATCTGCTTCAGGGCCGGCGACGAGAAAGAAGTTCTGCATGACCGGGCGTCTGTCCAGCCCCTCGCCATCGGCGATGAACTTGTCTTCGTCCGCGGGCGAATGGGTCATGACGACATCAAGTTCCCCGCGGCGCGCCTTCTCGAGGACTTCTCCGGAGCCGCCAACGGACGGCTTCACGTGGTAGTCGGTCACCCCCTCAAATGAACGGACGATCTCGTCCAGCAATCCGGAGTCCTGGACGCTGGTCGTGGCACCCAGGATCAGCTCATTGTGATCGCCACCGCACGAAGAGGCCAGGAGAGCCAGCGACGCCACGATGACGCCGAGTGCGGGTAGGCGGCGCCACATGTCGGCAACGGATGATACACGGCCAAGCGGAGGTGCCACAACGTTTCGTGCGGATTGGGACCAAAACGTGTCGCGTGGCGCTAAAGGCCGCGCCATGAGCGACGCTGCCGGCGCCGAGAACTGCTAATGGAAGGATGGCGGCGAAGGAGCGGGTCTGGCGGCCGCTGGTTCACCGTCGGCCCCGCCTGCCACCGGCGGAAGACTGTGAGCGGGCATCCCGTCGAAAGCGGGGGATAGGGACGCCGGCGTGGCTGCCGCCAGTTCTTCTTCAGGCGTGTAGTGCTGCTTGCGAAGCGGGACTTCTTTCATGAAGAGCGCGACTACCACCGAAGCGGCAAGAATGAACACCGCCACGAGAAAGGCATCGGCGATCGCCGTGGCCAGAGAAGCCTTGACCCCTTCGATAGTCTGGCCAAAGAGTGCTTGGCCTTGGGCGCCGAATGAAGAGAACGCCGATTGCACCTGCCCGTACGCCCGCGAATCGAGGATGAACTGCGGATCGCTGAGCGCCTTGCCCAGCTCCGGCCGCGAACGTACCGACTCAGGCACGTTGGTTGCCAGGCTCGCGTGGTACTTGCTCTGGATAAGCGAGAACATGATCGCGACACCCATCGTGCCGCCGACGGAGCGCAAGAACTGGATTGTCGATGTCGAGACTCCCATGAGGCGGTAAGGGACGGCGTTCTGAACAGCGAGCATGAAGAGAGGCATCGCGGTGCCGAGCCCCGTGCCGAAGCAAATCATCGCGATCGTTGCGTCTGTGCTCGTCGAATGCACGTCCATGCGGGCGAGCAGCACGGCGCCGGCGACCATAATCGAGAGTCCGAGGACGCCGAGGAACTTATATCGCCCGAGACGCGACATAACCTGGCCAGATATACCACTGGCGATAGCCATCGAGATCATCATTGGCATGGTGACCAGACCTGAGTTCGTGGCGGAACGGCCGATCACGCCCTGGACGAAGAGCGGTATGTAGAAGAGGCTCCCCATCATGGCGACGCCGGTAATGAGGGTGATCAAGGCGGAGACCGCGAAGATGCGGTTGCGGAACAGCGATATCGGTAGGAGCGGCTCTTCTGTGCGCATCTCGGCGTAGGTAAAGACGATGAGGCCCAGCGCGGCCCAGCTGAAGAAGCCGATCACTTGCGGCGAGAGCCATTCGTAGCGGCTGCCGGCCCACGAGAACGCGAGCAGCAGAGGGACCACGGTGGCCAACAGCAGTACGATCCCGCGATAGTCCAGCTTGGGCTTCACCGGAGGCTTGATGTTGGGCATCCCGAAGAGAAGAACTGTCAGGGCAAGCGCGCCGAGGGGAAGGTTGACGTAGAAGATCCAGCGCCAGTGCACGTGGTCGGTAAGGGTCCCGCCGATGAGAGGGCCGATCACGCTCGCCGAGGCGAATACGCCGGACATCAGGCCTACCCAACGGCCCCGCTCTGCCGGCGTGAAGACGTCGCCGAGGATAGCGAAGGCAATGCCCATGATCATCCCCGCGCCGAGACCCTGAATGACGCGGAAGGCGATTAGTTGCTCGACGTTCTGAGATGAGCCGCAAAGCGCGGAGCCGAGGATAAGGATGAAGATGCCCGCCATGTAGAAAGGCTTGCGGCCGTAGATGTCCGTCAGCTTTCCCACGACGGGCACGGTGGCCGTAGAGGCGAGCAGAAAGCCTGTGCCAACCCAGCTGTAGAGGCCGAAGCCGCCCAGATCAGCGATGATGCGGGGCATCGAGGTACCGACGATCGTCTGGTCCATGGCCGCCGTGAACATGCCGAGCATGGTGCCGGCCATGACGATGACCTTCGTGCGGGTACCCATCTGGGCGATGGGGCGGAAAGCGGGAGCCGAGGTGGCCATTATGCGACCGGCTCCTTGGTTTTCTCTTCGGCCTCTGCTGTATCGACGGCGGCAGATAAATCGCGGAGCGCAAGCACCACGCGCTCAAGCTCAAGCGGAGTGAGGCGGGCGAGAATCCGGTCCATACGGGCGCGTCCAAAGCGCTCCATCTCCTCGATAATCCTTCGCGCCCCAGCGGTGAGGTGATGGCGGACAAGCCGACGGTCGTTGCAATCGGTCTCCCGGCGGACGAGGTCATGGCGCACCAGGCGGTCCATGATGCGGGTCAGGGTCGAGGGCGTCACCCTCAACTGGTCCGCGATGGCGCCTGCGGAGAGACCGTCTGCCGGGCGCAGCAAGAAGAGCAGGCGTAGCTGGGTCATCGTTAGGCCGAGATCAGCCCACGCTTCCAGGCGGCCAGGGTCGGAGCGCGCGACCAGCCTCCCAAACAGCCGGAAGGCCTCGTCACGTGTTGTTTCAGATATTTGCATTCGGTACAACCTTTGCGGAATGGTTAGTAGTTTATCATGGGCTTTTCTTCGCTCGTTCGTTCAGATCCAGAAAGATACGATAGAGAGCGTGGAGAACGAATTCGCCTCAGCGACCGAGAACCAGGCCCTCAAGCAACGCATAATCGCCCGGATTAGCGATGAAGGGCCGATTACGTTTCGTGAGTTCACGGCGATAGCGCTTTACGAGCCGCGCCTCGGCTACTACTGCTCGGGACGCGAGACGATGGGCCGAGCGGGGGACTACCTAACGAGCCCAGAAGTCAGCCCGATCTTCGGCGCGATGGTCGGGAGGCAGCTGCGCGAAATGTGGGAGGCGATGGGCTCGCCCGCTCGATGGGACGTCGTCGAAGCGGGCGCAGGAAACGGCACGCTTTGCCGCGATATCCTGCGCTGGGCACGGCAAATGTCGCCCGAGTTCTTCGAAGCGATCAGGTACCTGAACGTCGAGCCGATTCCCGCGCTCGCTTCTCGACAACGCGAGCTAGTTGCTCACGATTCGCTGGACCAGAAGGTGTGCTGGCCGGACGAGATGCCGGACGGGATTAAGGGATGCGTGCTCAGCAACGAGCTTCTCGATAGCATGCCGGTCCATCGCGTGCGGGTCGAGGGAGGCGAGCTGCGAGAGCTCTTCGTCGACTGGAACGGGACTCAATTCCGGGAGGAGTCGCGCGAACCGTCAACGCCGGAGATCGAACGCTATTTCGGGCGCCTGGGCCTTGTGCCGGGTGAAGGTTGTACAGCAGAAGTCAACGTGGCGGCAGCCGACTGGATGTCGCGCGCGGGCGCGGCCTTACGTTCGGGATTCATCCTCACTCTAGACTACGGTTATGAAGCCGAGGAGCTGTACGCGGCGTGGCGCAAGGAGGGGACGCTGCTCTGCTTCTATAGACATAACCCCAGCAACGATCCTTATGCGCGAATTGGGCGCCAGGATATGACCAGCCACTTAGACTTCACCAGCCTACGTCATGCGGGTGAGGCGTCCGGGCTGAAAACGCTCGGACTCGTGTCTCAGTCGGAGTTTCTCATTAACCTCGGGATTGGGGAGGCGTGGGCGGCGCGCAGGGATGAGCCAAGCCTGGAGGAGCGCTTGGCGCGCCGCCGCGCTGTTTCCGAGTTGGTAGACCCGACGGGCCTCGGGCGAATTAAGGTGCTTGTGCAAGCGAAAGGCATCGATGGTGCGGCGTTGCGCGGCTTGAGCGGGATCGGCAGTTGATGGCCGAAGTTGGAGACCAGGCGCCGGATTTCACGCTGCCGACCACAGACGGCGAGGTCAAGCTGAGTGACCTGACGGCACGCGGTAAGGTGGTGCTCGCTTTTTACTACGAGGACGCGACGCCGCTTTGCGCAAACGAGATTTCGATGCTCAAAGAAGACTACGGGGTGGTGCGCGAACTGGCCGCGGACGTGATCGGGATCAGCGCCGATGATCTCAACTCGCACCGGGCGTTTTCCGAGCGGCTAGGCGGCCTGCCGTTCGCGCTCGCCAGCGACCAGAAGCTGGAGGCGGCGCGGGTCTTCGATGTCGTGGATGAGGGCGGCAAACGATCGAGACGGGCGGTGTTCGTGATCGAGCAAGGAGGGCGGATCGCGCACGTCGAGCGCTGGTTCCAGCCGGGGAATCCGGGACAATACGAGGCGATCTTCCGGGCTCTGGGGCTTGAAGCCTAGCGCGCTGCTGCGAGCGACAACTGCTGGAGCGCCCACTTCGCCATCTCCAGCGCCTTGTCGGCTGGGATCAGCGGGACGATCTCCCAGTCCATATAGCCGGCAACAGGTAATCGCGTCAGCAAGTCGAACAGCTCTTCGTTCGAGTCGACATCGACGATGACGCACCCGGCCCGTTTGCCGATCATCGCACCGCCGGCCAGCACCTTGCCGTTGTTTTCGAGCTGTTTGATCGCCTGCCAGGTCGATGCCACCATCCCCAGCCACTTCTCGTTTGGCAGCGATTCTTGCTCGCGTAACTCGCCTTTCACGTAGAAGAGCATCGCTCTTTACCTCCTCCCAGAGACGGTTCGGATTATATAGGTGACAGGTGTCGGGTGTCAGGGTCTGGATGGCGGACGCGGAGATTCCTCGCCACCCCACCCGACCCCTCGCAAAGCTCGGGGCGGTAAGTTGCCCCCGCCCCGCGAGCTCGGAATGACAGACACGACCTTCGCTGATAGCTGAAAGCTTATGGCTGTTATAGAATGTGCTTCGCATTCGGAAGGACGGTTGCTTGCGCGCATTTGAATACCACGCCCCAACGAGCCTTAACGAAGCGCTTTCGCTCCTGCAAGAGCTCGGCGAGGCCGCGCGCCCGCTCGCCGGTGGAACAGACCTCGTCGTACAAATGAAGGAGAATGCGACCAAGTTCGCTGCGCCCTCGCACATCGTCAACTTGCTGCGAGTGCCCGAATTGGGCGGCATAGAGTTCAGCGAGAGCGTAGGCCTGCGCATCGGCGCCGGCGCGACCATGGCGGAAGTGGCCGAGTCGCTGATCATTCGCGAGCGCTATCAGGCGATCGTCGAAGGCGCTGCACTCGTCGGCTCGATCCAGACGATGAACATGGCCACGGTTGGAGGCAACCTCTGCAATGCGGCTCCCTCGGCGGATATTGCGCCCCCGCTCCTCGCCTTCGAGGCCGAGGCCGTGATTGTTGGTCCTGCGGGGCGACGCTCGCTGCCGCTAGAGGAGTTCTTTCTTGGTCCCGGAAAGACCGCGCTGGCGGTGGATGAGCTGGTGGCGGAGGTGCGCGTTCCCGTCCCATCCGCGGGCATCGGGAGCGCCTACGACCGGCACACGCCGCGCAAGCAGATGGACATCGCCGTTGTCGGCGTGGCCGCGACGCTGTCGATAGCGGGCAACCGCGTCGAGCGTGCGCGCGTCGCGCTGGGCGCTGTGGCGCCGACGCCGGTTCGAGCGCGGCGAGCGGAAGGGGCGCTCGAGGGCCAGCCGCCTTCGGATGACGTGTTCGCCCGGGCGGCAGAAATTGCGGCTATGGAGTGCAGCCCCATCGCCGACGTGCGCGCGTCGGCGGAGTTCCGGCGGTACATCGTGCGGGTAATGACGATGCGGATGCTGCGGGAAGTCCGGGATCGAGCACGGAGCGGATAACATATGCCCAAGCAGCTGATTAACCTTACCGTCAACGGCTCGCCCTACGAAGTCGCCGTTGAGCCGCGCTGGACGCTGTTGGAGATGGTCCGCGAGGAGCTACGCTTTAGCGGCTCGAAGGAGGGGTGCGGCACCGGAGACTGCGGTGCCTGCTCGATGATCCTTCGAGGGCCTCAGGACGGGCGGGGGCGGCTAATCACTTCGTGCCTCATGCTCGCGGCTCAGGCGGAGGGCTGCGAAGTAACGACAATAGAAGGCCTAGCAACGAATGGACGGCTTCACCCGGTCCAGCAGGCGTTCATAGACACAGGCGGCGTACAATGCGGCTTCTGCACGCCGGGAATGATCATGGCTTCGAAGGCGCTCCTCGACCGCAACCCGTCGCCGACGCTCGAAGAGGTGCGAGAAGGGCTCGCTGGGAACCTCTGCCGCTGCACCGGCTACGCGAAAATCTACGAGGCCGTGATGCACGCGTCGAAAGCTGGGAAGTAGGAGGAGAGGCGATATGGCGCAAGAGATCAAAGTCCGCGAAAAAGAGATCCAGCCCGAATACCGCAACGTCGGCAAGCGGGTGGTGCGCCTGGAGGGTGTCGGCAAGGTGACCGGCGAGACCATCTATGCCGACGATATGCAGCTGCCTCGCATGCTGCATGCCAAAGTGCTCGGCTCGCCGTATGCCCACGCGCGGATCAAATCTATTGACGCGAGTGCGGCTCGCGAGCACCCCGGAGTAGAGGCGGTCTTCACTCCTGCCGATCTGCCGCCTTACAAGAAGAACTTCTCGAACCGTCGCGGCATGATCTTCCCGGACGAGGAGGTCCTGTTCCACGGGCAGCCCCTCGTGGCGGTCCTCGCGAGCGACCCGCACGTCGCCGAAGAAGCGCTCACGCTAATTAAGATCGAATACGAGGCGCTTCCGCCGGTCGTGGACCCCATCGCCGCAATGGAGGAAGGCTCGCCGCTTGTGAGATCGCCGCTTGGAGATGTCGACAGGTCTGAGGAACGCGGGCACGTTACGGTTGGCGTCGAACAGGAGGAGGCTGAAGGCAAGCCGAGCAATCACAGATGAACTTCAAGCGCGGCGACATCGACGCGGGGTTCGCGCAGGCCGACATCGTCGTCGAGCATACCTGGCGTTCGGCTGTCGTCCACCAGAGCTACATCGAGCCCCACTCGACGGTAGCCGACTATGACGCTTCGGGCGAGCTTTCTGTCTGGACCAGCACGCAGGCGCCGTTCTACATCCGCGACGAGCTCTCGCAGACGCTCGGGCTGCCCGAGAACAAGATCCGCGTGACCGCCACTGAGGTAGGAGGCGGCTTCGGCGGCAAGATCTACCTCCAAGAGCTGATGGTCGCCGCGCTGGCGATGGCCGTGCGCAGGCCCGTCAAATACATCATGAGCCGCAAGGAGGATATGCTCGCCGCGACGCCTGCCCCCCAGGCTGTCGTGCACCTCGAGACGGGCATGACCCGAGACGGGAAGCTCATGGCACTCAAATCACGCGTGGTATACGATTCCGGCGCCTTTCCCGGCGCGCCCATGCTGCCCGGCTGCCTGCTCGTCGGAGGCTACTACAAATGCGAGAACCTCGACATTCAGGGCTATGAGGTGCTGACGAACAAGGTCAGCGTCGGCGCACTG
>VBEI01000140.1 GCA_005882715.1 Chloroflexota bacterium
CGCTCGCCGAGCCAGTCGACGAAGCCCTGCGGGTCGGGGAAGGCCTCCTCATCCCACTCGAAGTGGCAGCCGTCGAGTCGCTTGTCCTTGCGCCCCCTCAGCCAGAGCGGGTCGAGGTGGACGACATCGCCGGGGATGTCTAGCTCGCGCAAGCGCTCGACGATGCCTTCGACCTGCTCGCGGTTGCGGTACATGCAGCGCGACCACCAGACGCCGAACGACCAGTGCGGGGGCACTGTCGCTCGCCCGGTGAGGTCGGTGTAGCGGGAGATGATCTCTTTGGGCGAGGGGCCGTAGATGAAGAAGTAGTCCAGGTAAGGATCGCCGACGCGGATTGCGGCGGTCTGGAGTGCGGGGTTTCCCAGCTCGTAGGTCAGCTTCGAGTGATGGTGGAAGAAGAGCCCGAATCCGCGGCTGCTGATCAGGAGCGGGATGTTGATGTAGCAGGCGGTGGAGGTTATGGCACCGACCGGGTCGCGGCTCCACGAGACGATGCGCTGTCCCTTGCGGTCGAAGGGGCCGAAGTGCTCGCCGAGGCCGTAGAGATGATCGTCAGGGTCTAGCGAAAAGACTTCGTGAAACTGCACGTTTCCGTCCGGACGACGCGGAGTGACGGCGCCGCGGATCTGGCGATCGTCCCAGCGCTGTTCGAAGATGGGCCGGCGGTCATTCGGTCTGACCGTGAGCGACCACTCGCCCTTGTTCATCGAGAGGGCGAGTGCGTCGCTGTCCAGCTCGAGCCGATCGCTTTCGTCGGAAACCCGGCAGGACTGTTTTCGGTGGGCGCCCTCGACGAGCATGGGCGAGTCCCGCGGCGGCTCCTCGTCGAGCCACAGGCGCAAGCGGAATATCTGCGGCGTTATGAAGGTGACAGCGCCGCGCACGGTCCCTCCGTCGGTCGCGTGCACTTCGAGGGCGACACCGCCGTCAATCTGGGTGCATGAAGTGACCTCGGTCAGGTGCGCGTACTCGCGGTCGAGGTCCGCGAAGATGGGCGTCCAGTCGGCGGCAAATTCGCGCAGGACTCCGCCGAATTGATGGGACTCGGGTTGGGTCATGGCGGGAAGTCTAGCACGCAGCCAGAATCCGTCACAATCGAGCGAGAAAGCAATGGCGAGGTTGGTAACCCACGCGCCCGGGCGCCCAGGCGCATCCTCTACCGCCCGTGAGCGCGATTAGATGCCCGCGATCAGCTGCCAGACACGCTCGTCCTCGAGGCTGGGGACGACGAGGTCTGCGCCCGCCTGCGCGAGCTTCTGCGGCGGGCGGGTAGTGGTGACGCCGATGCAACGCATGCCGGCCGCTTTTCCGCCGGCGATGCCTTCGGGGGCATCCTCGAGCACGACGGAATCCGCGGGCGGCACGGAGAGGCGCTCCGCCGCAACGAGAAAACCTTCAGGGTCCGGCTTGCCGTGCTGCGCGTCCTCCTCGCCCACTAACGTATCGAACATAGATCGTAGGCCAAGCGAATCGACGACCAGCTCGATGTTCTCGCAGGGCGTCGAGGACACGATTGCCTGCTTGAGACCCGCGACACGGGCCCGCCGCACGAGCTCCGCCGCTCCGGGCAGCGCCTGCACATTGCCTGCGACCCGCCGCCGGAAAGCCGCCTCTTTCGCCGCCATGAGCCGCTCCACTTCCTCTTGCGGCAGGTCGCCGAGGAGCCTTTGCAGGATGACGTAGTTCCGCAGCCCGATGAGCGAGCCCAGATACTCTTCCCGCGGGAGATCTCGTCCAAACTCCGACAGGACCTCGCGATACGCCTGATAGTGGAACTCCATGCTGTTCACCAGCACGCCGTCCATGTCCCAGAGGATCGCTCGTGTCACGCCAAGTCGTCCGATGCCCGCAGGCGATTACTCCTGGCAGCCGCGGCAGAAGTTGGTGATCCGCTGGCCCGAGGTGATCTCGGAGATGCGGTGGCCACAGCGCGGGCAGTCCTGCCCTCCTTTGCGGTGAACGCGGAGGTGATCGCGATAGTGATTTGTGGGCAGGCCTTTCTCCTCCATCAGGCCGGCGACAATAGGCGTCGACCAGTCCATCACCTTGCGAATGGAGCGAAAGATCTCGCCAAGCTGCTCCTCGGAAAGATCGGTGCGCTTGCGGTAGGGATGTATGCGTGCCTCCCATAAGATTTCATCCGAGTATGCGTTCCCGATTCCGGCGATGCACTTCTCCGTCGTTAGGACACTCTTGATCTGCGCGCGCATCTTCTTCACTCGCTCGATAAAGACTCTCTCGGTCAGCTGCGGGTCCATCACGTCGGGCCCCATCTCCGTCCAGCGAGGCACCTTCTCGGCGAACTCATCCTCCCGCACGAGATACGCGCGCCCCATGTTGCGGTCATCGAAGTAGCGAAAATCCATATTGTTGCTCAGGTGCATGATGAAGGCGGTCTTTGGCCTTCGCCGGTCTTTCGGCTGGAGGTACTCGAAGCGGCCGGTGAGCATGGAGTGCACGACGAGATTGTCGCCGGATTCAAACGGAAACAGGAGGTATTTTGCCCGGCGATCGACAGGCTGGAATACCTGCCCCTTCATCCGGCTTTCGAATTCGTCGCGGCCCATCCGTACGATCCACGGGATGACCGACTGCGCGGACTCGACCGCTAAGCCGGGCAGCCGCTTGTTGAAGTAGGCGCGGTAGCCTTCGAGATCGGGGATTTCGGGCATGCGCCGCGTTACTCCCGGTATTTGGGATACGAGCCGAGCACGCGAAAGAAGGAGCATTGCTCCTTCACGCGTTCGAGGGCGGTCATCAGCGGCTCCTCAGCGCGATGGCCGTCTACGTCCATGAGGAAGATATAGGTCCCGAGCTTCTCGCGGCTGGGGCGCGATTCGATCTTCGAGAGGTTGATGGAGCGTTCCGAGAACTCTTTTAGCGCCCCCACCAGGAGCCCCGGGCGGTCCTCAACGACGAATGCGCAGGCTAATGATGTCCTATCATCGCCGCTTGGTGGTGAGTCTTGTTTTCCGAGCACTACGAAGCGCGTGAGATTTGGGCTCCGGTCCTGGATGCCACGGGCGAGAATTTCGGCGCCGAAAATATCGGCGGCGCGACGGGTGCCGATGGCCGCGGCGTTCTCACGCGCCATCATCTCCTCTACGGCCGCCGAATTCGAGAGCGCGGCTTCGATGGTAGCTTTGGGGAAGCAGCGCTCGACGAAGCCGCGGCACTGGCCCAGCGCCTGTGGGTGTGCAAAGAGGACCTTGACGGAATCAGCTTTCGTACCGGGCTTGACCAGCAGGTAGTGCTCGATCGCCAGGATCGCTTCGTTCTGGATGGACAGCGCCCGGGCGCTGTGCACGAGGACGTCGAGCGTCTCAGTGACGGACCCCTCGAGGCTGTTTTCGATTGGGACGATACCGAGATCGGCCATTCCCGAATCGACGGCGCTCGCTACGGCGGTGATGCTTGCCATAGGCACCGGTTCGGACTGGGCGTCGTACTTGAGGGCGGCTTCCTCGCTAAAAGTGCCGGCGGGCCCCAGGAAGGCCAGCCGCAGGCCTGCCCGCTGCTGCGGCGTGCCTGCTTGTCCGGCCGGGCCGCTCATGACTAGCGGCCGGGAGCGGCTGGTGACGAGGAATTGGTCAACGCGGCGCGAAGCGCATCCTCGCTCTCGCGGCGAGTGACCGCGACTACCTGGTCCTCGGCCCGGATTATTGTGTCGTTGCTGGGGACTCGGGGCGTGCCGTCCGAGTCCACGATTAGCGTGATCAGCGACTGCTGTGGGAGTAACAGCTCACCGATGCGCTTTCCGACCACCGACGCCCGCTGCGGCACCTTGACCTCGACGATTTCGAGTCCCCCGCCTTTCAAGCTGAGCAGCTGGATGAGCCCGTGGATCGGCAGCTCCTGCTCGATCTGGGCGAGGATGGCAGCTGTGGCGCTTACTGTGGTGTCGATGCCGAGCTGTTTGAAGATCGACTCGTTTTTCGGGTTGTTGATGCGCGCGACTGTACGCGGGACGCTGAACTTGGCCTTGGCCACCTGACATACCACGAGGTTGTCCTCGTCGTCTCCGGTAACGGCGATCACCATGTCGGCGCGGCCGTAGCCGGCCTTCTCCATGGTCGCCGCCTCGCAGCCGTCGCCGCGGAGGGCGATATCGCCGAGTTCCTGGGTGACGCGCTCGACCTTGGCCGCGTCGAGCTCGATGATGAGGACCTCGTGGCCTTCGGGCGCCTCGAGAAGCTCCTTGGCGAGGTAATAGCCGACCTTTCCGGCGCCGACGACAATGATGTACATCTAGGCCTCGGTCTCCCCGCCGGCGGCTGCGGGTTCCTTGTCAATCAGGTCCTTGAGAAGCTGCGCGCCGACAAGCGTGGGGCTAATCGTTTCGAGCCCCAGGTCACGGTAGATCTCCTCGCGAATCGGGTCATAGATGCGACAGAGGGTGCGGCGAACGCCGAAGAGATGCTTGGCCATCTGGGTCGCCATGACGTTGCGGTTGTCACCTTGAGTCACGGCTACGAAGGCGTCCGCCTGCCTGAGACCAACGCGGGCGAGAACGTCCTGGTCTATGGCGTTCCCGGCGTGCCTCCGGCCTTTGAACTCCGGCGGCAGGCGCTTGAAGGCATCGGGCCGGATGTCGATCACTGTCACGTCGTGGCCGTCGTTGTCGAGCCAGGTGGCGAGCGTGGCGCCGACCCGACCGCAGCCCATGATCACGACTTTCATCGGTTATTCCCGGACCGGCTCCCGGAAAATAATAACCTGGCAGGGCGAGTGGGTAAGGACGTATTGCGCGGCTGTGCCAACCTGGAACTCGCCGAGAGTGCGCTCATAATTGATGCCCATGACAATAGCGTCGACCTGCCGGTCCGCCGCCTCATCAACGATGGCATGTCCCCGGTCTCGGGCCTGCAATAACTCGCCGGAGATTTTGTAGTCCACCTGGTCTGCTACCTGTTCCGCCTCGGTCAGAACGTCTTCGCCGGACCTCGCTTCGCTGGACATCTCGGCGTCGAGGGGCAAGTTGCGTGCTACTTCGATGACGTAAACGGCGTAGACGGTACCCTTGTTTCGCTTCGAGAGGTGGCAGGCGAGAGCGAGGGCATCGAACCCAGCCCTTGAGCCATCCACCGGCACCAGTACATTCTTAATCCTCAGCGAGTCGTAGTCCAAGAGCTTCTCGGTCTAATTATCAAGCAACGATTATATTCGCGGGCATATTGCCCAATCAACCGAGTCGCGGGCAGGCGGGGACAACTCCCCCAGAGCGCGAAGAGCTCGCGGGGGTGGCTTCAATCGGTCTTTACCGCCGTTTGGCCGCCCCCCTCAAGCCTGCGAGCGAAATCGGTGATTCGGCGGCCAAAACGCTTCCAAAGCACTAGGAGAATAATGGCCGGAACCGCAAGCCACGCCAGGAACACCGCGCCGACTATCGTCACCGTGCCCAGGACAACCATTGCATCCTTCGACGTCTTCCACGAAGCTTGCCAGGCCTTCTGAGCCCAGTTCTTGCTGTCGGCCTGCACTATCGCCGGAGGCAGGCTCAATTGCACCGTGATTGACGCGAAGTCCGTGAGGTTGTTAAGCACGTTTGTGCGGCCCGTTGCCTGCTCGATTTCGAGGCGGACCCCATTCAGCCGGTCTTGCACCGTCAGAATCTCGTCGATGGAAGCAGCCTTGTTGAGTAGCTCTAGGTATCGCTGCTCGGTCGCCTGCAAGTTCCGCAGACGAGCCTGAAGGTCTGTGAACTCCTCGGTCACCTCAGACGCATTGCTCGTCTCCGACACCGTTTCCTTCGCGATACCACGCAGCCGGCTCATCACCGTTGAATAGGCATCGGCGGGCACGCGAATCGTCACTGTCGCCGTCTGCGTGCGTCTCACGTTGTCTCCGCCGTCATTCCCTGAATTGACCAGGACGTTGGACGCGGATACGAACCCGCCCGCACCGGATGCCACATCGTCGATTTGTTGGACCGCCGCCACGACGTTTTCCACCCTCAGATCGAGGTTCGCGTTGCGGACGATCTTGCGGTCTTGGACCTTTGGCTCCGGCAGTGCGTTGTCGCCCGCCGGCGCTGCGGGCGCTGCGGAGTCGTTCCCCGCGCTCTGCTTGGTTCCTGATCCGCTGTCGTTAGCCGTTTGGCCGCTACAGGCCGCGAGCAGCAGGGCGCCTCCTATGAGCCCGAAAGCGCCGAACGTTCGCCAGTTGCGCCACGCTTTGATAGTCATGGCTTTCACCCCTCCGTGAGATGTCTCTACTCGATAAACGAGAAAAATCTCTCGAAAGTTCCAGTTTGCGGATACGGCGCGATCCGTTTATCCGCTGCACCGCAGGCAATCCGTTAACAGGCAATCCGTTCCGTAAAGCCCCGGCGCGAGGGGCCTGCTCCTGGCTCCCTACGCCAACTGAACCAATGACGGCGTAACCAGACCGTCCTCTATATCGAGAAAGCCGATCGTTCCGAGGCGCGTGCTCTGGTGGTTGGGAAAGGTAGGGCTCCCCGGGTTCACGATCAGGACGCCCTTCACCTCGGTGATTTCCGCCGCATGGGTGCTGCCGCGCACGATGAGGTCTACCGGCCCGCGAAAGTAGTGCTGCATTTGCCCGTCGAGGGTGCGAAGGGGCGGATGTTCGGGGAGCTGGAGGTCGTGAACAAGGCCGATCTTTACCGTTCGCCCTGAGGCTCTCGAAGGGCCAACCGTCAGCACCTTCGCCTCAGACAAACGCGGATCTTCAGGAGGCACCGTCCTTTGCCAGCCCCGGAAGTCACCGTTGCCCCAGACGGCCATCACGGGCGCGACCTCCTCCAGCCAGTCGATCACCTCTGGGACCATGAGGTCGCCCGCGTGCATGATCAGGTCGACCCCGCGAAACGCCTCGTAGATTTGCGGCCAGAGTTCCTTGGTGGCCGTCGGTATGTGCGTGTCGGAGATAAGGCCGATGCGCATTAGCCCTCAGCGCTCAGCTTCTCAATCGCGAGCCTGATCACCTTGCGCGTTTCGTCATTAACAGGCGGATAGCGCAGGTCGAGCTGCTCCAACGCTCTCCAGATGACTTGCGTCACGAGGGCGCGTAGCGCCCACTTTCGGTCGGCCGGCATGATCCACCAGGGGGCGTGCGGCGTGGACGTTTCGGTTAGCAGCCCTTCGTAGGCGCGCTGGTAATCGTCCCACTGCTCGCGGGCGGCGATGTCGGCGGCGGAGAATTTCCACTGCTTGCGCGGGTCTTCAAGTCGCTGAAGCAGGCGCTTTTTCTGCTCGGCCTTCGAGAGGTGGAGGAAGAACTTGAGCACAATTGTCCCATTGCGCGTCATCTGCCTCTCGAGCGAGTTGATCTCCTCGAACCGGTCGCGCCAAAACGCCCTGTCGATCGGCCGCTCGGGCATCGGGCGCTCGCGGAGGAGCTGAGGGTTCACGCGCACTACAGTAACTTCTTCGTAGTACGAGCGGTTAAAGATTCCGATATCGCCCTGTTCCGGTAGCGCTCTGACGTACCTCCAAAGGTAGTTGTGCCTCAGCTCTTCGCGCGACGGTTCCTTGAAGCTAACGACAGTCACGCCTGCGGGGTTCATGCCGGAAGTGACGTGCTTGATCGTGCTGTCCTTGCCCGCAGCGTCCGGCCCCTGGAATATCACGAGGAGTGAGTAGCGACCATCGGCCCAGAATGCGTCTTGAAGATCGGCGAGCTCCTGGATGCGCTCTTTGATGAACTCATCGGCCTGGCGTTTGAGTTCGTCCTTGTTCAGCTCGTCGAGGCCGGCGGGGACATCCCATTTCGTGTCCCAATGGTCGAGCCTCACCTTCGTGCCGGGGGCGACGCGGAAACGGTCAACCATCTCGTCGGTGATATCGATTTGGGTGGCCTGTTCATCACGCGTCGTGCGCATGGTGCCATGATAGCGCGAGGCCGCTTGCATCCCCAGGGGCGGGTTCGTTAACGGAGGGCGGGTTGTAGGCGCGAGGTCCGGCGTTTCCTTGAGAGACGCCTCGTTGGTAAATGGGACTAAACCCGCCCCTACGCGACGGCCATTACCTCCGCTATACTGAATTCACCCCCTGAAGGAGGATCCGAAGGATGGCCATCGAGACAGGCACAGATACCGTCAAGCGCGGGCTGGCGCAGATGCTCAAGGGCGGCGTGATCATGGACGTCGTGACGCCGGAGCACGCGAAGATCGCCGAGGAGGCGGGGGCGTGCGCGGTCATGGCGCTCGAGCGCGTGCCGGCGGATATCCGCGCGACAGGCGGTGTTGCGAGAATGTCGGATCCGGAGATCATCGTGAGGATCATGGAGGCGGTGTCGGTCCCAGTGATGGCGAAGGTGCGCATCGGCCACTTCGTCGAGGCGCAGATCCTCGAAGCCCTCGGTGTCGACTACATTGACGAGTCTGAGGTGCTGACGCCGGCCGACGAGGCGCACCACATCGAGAAGCACGGATTCAAGGTGCCGTTCGTCTGCGGTTGCCGAGACCTGGGCGAGGCGCTACGTCGAGTGGGCGAGGGCGCCGCGATGATCCGCACGAAGGGCGAGGCGGGCACGGGCGACGTCGTCGAGGCCGTTCGCCACATGCGGGCAGTGCAGTCGGCGGTCCGGCGCCTGCACCAAGGCGCTCAACGCGCCCTATGATTTGGTAAAAGAGACGCGCGAGCTGGGGCGGCTACCGGTCGTGAACTTCGCGGCAGGCGGGGTCGCAACGCCGGCGGACGCGGCGCTGATGATGCAGCTGGGGGCGGACGGCGTCTTCGTTGGTTCCGGGATCTTCAAGTCGGGGGACCCGGCGGCGCGCGGCCACGCAATCGTTAAGGCCGTGACGAACTACAACAACGCCGCCATCCTCGCCGAAGTCTCGCGCGGACTGGGCGAGCCTATGGTCGGCATCGCCGTGAACGCGATGGCCGAAGGTGAGCGGCTGGCGCCGCGGGGCTGGTAGGCCGACTACGCCCTATCGCGGCGCCGACGGCAACCGCGACAACTGTGTCGTAAGCAGCGCGTAACAGAATTATCGCAACCCGCCCGATCAGGGAGAACTCTTTCCGGCACCGTCACTTGACATATAACTTCAACGGGTGTTCGAATAGGCGCTACCCCTAGTTGCCCCGCTAGAGACCAAAGGAGGAGGTATCCCGTATGGGACACGCATTCCGGCGGACAGCGCCGGTCGTTGTCGCCGCCATCGTCCTTGCACTGACGGCGAGCATCGCGAGCGCGGACGGCCCCGGTTGGAAGACGATCTCGCAGGACTTTCATGGCCTGCTATTTGGGCTGAACGTGGGCCAAGACGGTCAGCTGCTCGTTGCTGATTCGGGCGCCGGGCCTACCAAGCTGGACCCAGACAGCGGGGACACATCGCTGATCGCGTCGCTTCCTAACGTCTCCGATGTAATCCAGATCGGGCGGCGCGAGTACGTGGCCTTGACGGGCGGTGGAGGCGAGGAGGGAAGCCCGCCGCCGCCGGGGTCGGCCACGCTCTACCGGATCAAGAACGGCGACGTAAGCGCGATCGCTGACCTGGGCAAATTCGAGGCTGACAACGACCCTGACGGCGCCGGTGTTGACTCTAACCCGTACCATCTGGCGAAGTTGAGCCAGAACAAGATACTGGTGGCCGACGCAGGCGGCAACGACATCCTGGTCGTGGATAAGCACGGGAATATCGATTGGGTGGCTGTTTTGCCGAAGCACGAAATACCGACGCAACCGGTAAAGGACGCCGCGGGATGTCCGGCGGGCCCGCCCGACATTTGTGGTTTGCCCGATACGTTCGCGGCTGATGCCGTCGCCACGTCGGTTGCTGTTGGCCCGGACGGAGCGATCTATGCAGGGGAACTGACCGGCTTTCCCGCTACGCCCGGCTTCTCGCGAATATGGCGGATTGAGCCGGACGCAAGACATGTCCGTTGCGGTACAGATGACGACGAGTGCACACAAGTCCAGATTTCCAACGACTGCATCGACTTCGGCCCACAGGGCTGTGGTCCGGAGCAGGGGCCGCGGACATCGATCGTCGATATGACTTTCGGCAAAGACGGCACCGCATACGTTGTGGAGCTGGATGAGGCGAGCTGGCTTGCAGCAACCGAGGGAGGCGGCGTCGGCGGCACGGTAAACGCCTGCAGGAGCCAAAACGGCGGCGGCGATAACAATGGTGAGGGTCACCACGACAACGGCACCGTCAAGTGGTCGTGCAACGCGATCGCGACCGGCCTCCCGTTCCCGCTGGCGGCGGCGGTCGCCGACCATTCCGTCTACGTGACGCTCGCTCACGGCTTCGAAGGCCCGTTTGAAGTTGCGGTCCTCACGAATAGTGGCGGTGAAGACAACGGTGACGATAACCACGGCAACGGCGATCACGAAGCACACGGGAACACCGATCGCGAGAACGGAGGCCACAAGGGCGACTGAGCCTAACAGTCGACTAAGCATTACCGAGCCGGCTCAACGCCGGCTCGTATGCTTTTGTATGGGCGACTCTCTCGCCTACTGGGCGGCCCCGGATGACTGCTAAAATAGAGCATGCCTTGACTACCATCGGCGTTCTCGCTCTTCAGGGTGACTTTATCGAACACGAATCGATGCTGCGGCGACTGGGCGTTTCAACGCGGCAAGTCCGGTCCGCTGAAGACCTGCGCGGGCTCGATGGGCTGATCATTCCAGGCGGTGAAAGCACTACATTCTGCCGTCTGATGGAAGACTTCAACCTGTACCGCCCGGTTGGGGCCTTTGTGCAGACCGGAGCGCCGGTTTGGGGCACGTGCGCGGGGATGATCGTGCTCGCCGGCAACGCCTCGGACCTGGCCTTTCCCACTCTGGAGGCTCTAGATATCGAAGTCCTCCGCAATGCCTATGGCCGGCAAGTCGATAGCTTCGAGACGGATCTCGACATTGCGGCGTTGGGCGAGGAGCCCTTCCACGCCGTCTTCATTCGCGCTCCGGTTGTGGGCAGCGTGGGACCGGGGGTGGAAGTCATGGCAACCGTCAGAAGCGAGCCGGCGGGTCGGGAAGAGCCTGTCGCGGTCCGGCAAGGCGCCGTGATGGCGACGTCTTTCCATCCTGAGCTCACGAATGACGTGCGGTTCCACAGCTACTTCGTCAGCCTTGTTAGGACATCCGGGACAAGCGCCGGCTCGAAATGAGTTCGCCTCGCCGCCCGCTGCCGACCGACCTGGTTGCCCTCGTTTCCTTCGATGGGCGTGTCCACCCTAACGAGGCCAAACCGCTCGACCGGCTGGGCCTCGACGATCGCGCGCATCCGCTGGAATCGACCATCGAGCAGTGGTTTTCGTTCGCGACGGGCAAGCACACGTGGGTGAGCGTGCGCGGCGCAACCATCCGCGGTCTAATATCGGCGCGCCGGCGGGCAAAGCCGCCTGCCTGGGAGGTGGATGCTCTGATTGATGTGGAGGAGGATGAAGGGGTGGCGCTGTCCCTTTTTAGCCGGATGATCGGCGGAATAAGCAAACAGCGTGCCGAACGGGTCTTTCTGCGACTGGATGCCGGGAGCCACTTATCAGAAGCGGCACGCAGGGCCGGTTTTTTTCCGTATACCAAAGAGACGCTCTATCGGCTCGATTCGGTTCCGTCTTCCCAAGCGACTGAAGTGCCGTTTCGGCCACGCGACAAAAGCGATCTAGTCGGCATCTTTCAGCTATACAGTCATTCTGTGCCGGCCAACGTGAGGGCGATCGAGGGCGCCACTTTTCGGGAATGGCAGGCCGCTGAGGAATCGTGGGGAGGGAGCACGAAGGACTTACTGCTGGAGGAGGACGGGATAATTAGCGCGTGGCTGCGGCTTCTTCCCGGTCAGACAGGCCGCTTCTCCTTAGTCGCTCAAAGCACGCGCTTCAGCACTGATGACGTTGCTCAGAGCGCCCTCTCGCATCTCAATGCGAGCCGCGCGGTCCTTTGTCTCGTGCCGGAATACAACGGCGCTTGGGCGGCATGCCTCGAGCGGCTGGGGTTCCAGCCGGTGTCGGCCTACACCTGCTACGCCCAGCGGTTGGTCAAGCCGGCCGAGGAACTTGCCCAGGAGACCGCCGGTCAGGCCATTCCCGTTTAGCAACCCGATGTTGAATGTTACCGACGACCTCGACGCTCTTATCGATGTTTTGCCAGTTGACCTTGCGGGCACGCTGCGTGGGCGCACGAACAATTTCGAGCTCCTGGAAATAGTGATGGACCTGGGGCGTCCGCCCGAAGCGCGTTATCCCGGCGAGGAAGTTACTCTCAGTGAGTCCGAGGTCTCGCAGGAAGACATAGACGCTGTCGTCTCGCGGATCGGCGAGTTCACTGCGGACAACCGGGCCGGCATCGAACGGACCTTGCATCGGATTTCTTGCATCCGAAACCGCAAAGGCCAAATCGTCGGCCTTACCTGTCGTGTTGGACGAGCGGTATTCGGCACTATTCGCATCATCGAGGACCTGGTAAGAACCGGAAAGAGCGTGTTGCTGTTAGGAAGGCCTGGGGTGGGCAAGACAACGATGCTGCGCGAAGTCGCGCGTTTTCTTGCCGATGAGCTGAACAAGCGCGTAGTAGTTGTTGATACGTCGAACGAAATCGCCGGCGACGGCGATATTCCGCACCCCGGAATCGGCAGCGCCCGACGGATGCAAGTGCCCGCGCCTGAGCTGCAGCACAAGGTTATGATCGAAGCGGTTGAGAATCACATGCCGGAAGTGATCATCATCGACGAGATCGGGACGGACCTCGAGGCGGCCGCTGCCCGAACGATCGCCGAGCGGGGCGTCCAACTGATTGCGACTGCTCACGGCAACGCCCTCGAGAACATCATCATGAACCCGACGCTCTCGGACCTTGTGGGTGGGATCCAGTCGGTCACGCTAAGCGATGAAGAGGCCCGGAGGCGCGGTACGCAGAAGGCGATTCTGGAGCGGCGCGCTCCCCCAACGTTCAACATGCTTGTGGAGATTCAATCGTTCAGCAAAGTGGCTGTGCATGCCGATGTCGCGGAGGTGGTGGACGCGATCCTGAGGGGCTACTCGGTGCCACCCGAGATCCGCGAACTGGACGCAGCCGGTGAAGTGCGATTGGGAGCGGCCGTATCGCATACTGCCGCCTCGGCTCGGGACGCCAGAGGCCGCGCGGATATCGAGACCACGCCGGCCGGTACCCGCGAGCGGCGGATCTACCCATTTGGTGTGTCGCGCCAACGCTTGGCCCAGGCCCTGAGAGAGACACGATTTCCCGGCCAGATCGTGGATCACCTTGAAGACGCGGACGTGGTCATCACGATCCGGCCGTATTACCGGCGCAAGCCTCAGACCTTGCACGACGCGGAATCGCGTGGCGTCCCCATCTACGTCGTCAAAAGCAATACGGTGCTGCAACTAGAGCAATCGCTGCTCACGATGCGGGGAGACCGGGCGGGTGACCCGGTCATGGCCGCCCTAAAAGAGGCGGAGGAGGCTATCGGCCAGGTAATGAACGTCGAGAACGCTGTTGACCTCAATCCGCAGAACGCCTACGTGCGCCGGCTGCAACATATGCTGGCGCAGCGTTACAACCTGGCCTCGCGCAGTCTCGGCAAGGAACCGCACCGTTACGTCCGCATAATGCCCGGCGAAGACTAGATGGCGGCTGCGCAGAGCCGTGCGGCGTTCATCACGCTTGAGGGTGGGGAAGGGTCCGGCAAGACCACCCTGGCTGCTGCCATCGCAGATTCCTTGCGAGACCAAGGACAGACGGTCTGCGCTACGTGGGAGCCAGGAAGCACGGAGTTGGGCCGCCTGATACAAGGCATCCTCGAGATGAAGGAGCATGGCAGTGCGCTCAGCGCTTTGGCGGAGCTGCTGCTATTCGAGGCAGATCGTGTCCAGCACGTGTCAGAGGTCGTCCTTCCGGCTTTAGACGCGGGACGGCTCGTAATATGCGACCGATTCACGGACTCGTCTCTGGCGTATCAGGGTTATGGCCGCGGGCTGGATCTCGAGTTCATCAGGCGCTTGAACGACGAGGCGTCGGGCGGGCTGTCGCCTGACCTCACGCTGCTGCTGGACATCCCGCCCAAAGCAGGGCTCTCGCGTGAAGGAGACCAGAATGATGTCACGGGACGGGAATCACTGGACTTCCATGAAAGAGTTCGGGATGGCTTTCTGGAGCTTGCGCGCGCCGAACCTGAGCGTTTCGTGGTGATCGACGGCACGCTTGCGGTCGAAGAGGTTACAGAGCACGCGATCGCCGCCATTAAGGAGAGACTGTCCCTTCTTCGATAATTGACATGGTGCCATTCCTCGCTGGACAGCTTTCAACCCCGCCGCTATCATAATTCTTGCCGCTTTTTCATTGAAGGAGGAATCTTGGCTACAAGGTCCGCCGCGAAGGCTCACCGGCAGTCCATAAAGAGGCGCCTGCGCAACCGCGCCGTAAAGAGCGCGACAAAGACGGCGATCAAGCGTGCGAACGAAACTATTGCCGGCGGCGACTTCGATGCCGCTCGGGAGGCCGTCCGCGCGGCCATAAGCACCCTCGACCGAGCGGCCCGCAAGGGCGTCCTCCATCCGAACAACGCCGGGCGCCACAAGTCCCGATTGCTCCTTCGATACAACGCCTCGGTCGCCGCCCTCCAGACGCCGGTGGCTGAACGTCCGGCGCGAAAGGAGAAGCCGGGCGCCGCCAAGGCGGCCGCTTCTAAAGAAGCGAAGGGCGCCGCGAAAGCAAGCGCACCGAAGACGGCAAAGGGCGCCAAGAGCACTGCGGCCAAGAAGCCAAAGAAATAGCGTGTCGCGTTAATCGTCTCTCGACGAGGACACCGGCACGCTTGTCTTCAGCATTAAACGTCCAAACGATCCGCGCGCAGATACCGGCTACCGCCAAGCAGGTATACCTGAACACAGGATGGCAGGGACCTTCGCCGCTGGCGGTAATCCGCGCCGTTCAGACCGCGTTTCAGGCGGAGGCGGAAGGCCCCACCGCGCCGCCGACCCACGAAGAACGCCTCGCCGAATTCCGGCGTTGCCGACAGGCGTTGGCGGCTCTGGTTGGCGCGAGCGCCGAAGAACTGTCCATCCAGCAGAACACGACCGAGGGGATCAACCTTGTGCTCTCCGGCATGGGACTACGGGCTGGCGACGAAATTATCACGGTCAGCGGAGAGCACTCCTCGGTCATCGTTCCCGTCTATTACGCGCGCGAACGGTACGGCGCCAATCTCAGGATTGTCAGGGTCTCCGGCACCGATTTCCCGGCTGACATTCTCGCGCGGTTCCAGGAGCTCGCGACCCCAGCGTTGCGATTGATCGCCCTCTCCCACGTTTCGTACTCCACCGGACAGCTGTTTCCCGTTCGCGAACTCGCCGCGCTGGCCCACGAGCGCGGCGCCTTACTGCTGCTCGATGCAGCCCAGTCCGTAGGGCAACTCCCGGTGGATGTCCACGAGCTTGATTGCGACTTTTGCGCCTTCCCCGGCCACAAGTGGCTCCTAGGGCCGGCGGCGACAGGAGCGCTGTATGTGCGAAGGGAACTCATTCCGCGGATACAGCCAGCAAAGGTGTCGCATCATGCATCCGCCTTCTACAACTTCAAAGACCGTTTTGAGACGAAAGGGGACACGATCGACAAGTTCGAGATGACGACCGTAAGCGTGCCACTGCTCGCCGGGCTGAACGCCGCGATCCATTACACTGCCGGGATCGGCTTTGAAGCGATTGCGGAGCGAGCGGCCGGCCTCGCACGTTATGCGACTAAGGGTCTATCGGAGATTCCGGGCGCCCGATTGATAAGCCCGCCGGAGTCCGCCAGCGTGCGAACGGGTATCGTCTCGTTCGCTCTGGCCAACGTGCCTGCGGCAGTTCTGACGGCGCATTTGTGGGAAAGCGAGCGAGTCGTCGCACGGACCGTGCCGGACGCCGCGTGCACGCGCTTGTGCTTTCACGTGTTCAATACCGAAGCCGAGGCGGACACGGCCGTCGGTATAGTGCAGGCAGCTGCACAGCGGGGTGTTCCGGAAGGCGATCATCCGAGCATACAGATCGAGTCGGACGCCATGGTGGAGCTCTAGGCGCTTGGAACCCACTGCTCTTGCGCCTCTAGACGCCTTTGACAACAGGTGCTATTCTAGCGGCGGATTTGCTCTGGATTAGCAATTGCTAAATAAAGAAGGAGGTCAAATGGTCCAGCAGCAGCAGCCCAATTCCATCAAGGAAGTCATGGACGGCATGCCACAGGCATTCGATGCCGGCAAGGCAGCCGGCGCCAACGCTACCATCCAGTTCAACTTCACAGGGCCTGAGGCCGGCAGCTACACGGCCAAAATCGCGGATGGCAAATGTGAAGTGACGGAGGGCAACGCTGACAGCCCAACCGTTACTATCAACTCGCCGTCAGACGTCTGGCTGAAGATCATTCGCGGCGAGATGGACGGCGCCACCGCTTTCATGAGCGGCCAGTTCACCTTTACCGGTGACATGGGCGTGCTCATGCAGATGCAGACCTGGTTCCCGCGACAGGCGTAAGAGAAGAGAGCGAACCAAAGCAACCGGCAGCGTTTCAGCTGCCGGTTGTGCTTTCCTGGAGACTAGCGTTCGCCGATTCGAGACCAGTCAGATTCACATCGGCGCCCAGTACGACGACGATGTTGGCGCCCCGGCCGAGGAAGTCCTTCGCGTCTGGATCGGACGCTGCGCGTATCCGGCTAGAAGGTAGCTTCAGCCACTCGGCCAGCTTATCTACGGTCTGGCTTTTCCCGTTCACGTCCACAATGATGGTTCGGTCGTACAACGG